>DATJRX010000029.1:0-21160 GCA_035504395.1 Thermoplasmata archaeon
GCCCCCGGCACGTTCGAGTCGAGCGCGACGGGGACGCTGCGGGCCACGTCGACCGACGGCACGCCCGAGGACGCGCAGTCGTCGGACCGGCAGTCGGTCCACGCGGCGTAGAGGCCGGCGGAGGTGGCCGCGGCGCCGACCCAGTCGCCGATCGAGCCGCCGGACGGTGGTGCGGGGCTCGGACCGTCGGCGATGGCGAACGGCGCCGTCCAGTACGCGCCGCCGTCGGTGGAGTATTCGCCGAGGAGCTGGTAGCCGCCGTTGGTCACGTTCTCGGCGACGTACACCGCCCAGACCGCCCCTCCGGGCGCCACGGAGACCGCCGGATCGAAGTACACGAGGTCGCCGCCGGGCGGGGTGAGGTAGACCGATCGCGACCAGCCGCCGCCGCTCCCCGTCTCGAACGCCACGCTCGGGTCCCCGTCCGCCGCGGTGCGGTTGTCGGCCCACACGAGGTAGAGCGTTCCGACGTACGGCGACGCGAGGTCGGTGTCCTCGGCGAGCTCGGGCAGGCTGACCACGGGGAAGGAGTCCGATACGGCGTTGACGACCGGGTGCACGAGCGAGGCCGGGCCGACGTCCGCGGGAGCCGACCAGGTCGCGCCCAGGTCGGTCGAGACGGAGGCGGCGAACGGGAAGGTCGTGGAGGTCCCGTTCTCGGGATCGTCGAAGACGACGGTGATCGCGTCGGTCGGGGCCGGCCCGATGGCGACCGTGCTGGGGCCGCTGACGAGCCGTCCGAGCGTGACCGGCGCGCCCCACGCGGCCCCGCCGTCGGTCGAGACCGCGACCTGCGTGAGATCGTACTCCGCCGACACGTCGAGCACGACCTGGTCGTTGACGCATCCCAGCGCGTCGTAGTAGGCGATGGTGTCCCACGACACCGCCGCGACCGAGCCGTCGGCGCTCACCGCGACGCTCGCGAGGTCCGTCAGGTTCGCCGGCACGTAGAAGCTCTGGAACTCGTCGTCGCAGTCGATCGACTGGACCTCGTACTGGGCGACGTTGTCGACGGGGACCGCCGCGAACCACGAGGCGCCGCCGTTGGTCGACCGGGCCACCGCGATGCCGCTCGGGGCGGCGTACGCGTAGCTCGAATTGCAGTCCGACGGCGTGAGATCGAGGACCGCGCACGGCTGCGCGTACTCGGCCGCGTAGAGCGCGGTCCCGTTCGCCCCCGCCACGGCGTCCGCTCCCCACAGGACGTCGCCGAACCCCGGGTCCGAGGACGACGCCCAATCGGGGTCGTTCGGGATCCAGCCGGTGCTCCACGACGCCCCCGCGTTCGCCGTGCGGGCGTAGGCCGCCAGCCCGTCGGCGAAGAACGCCCCGCTCGAGCCGCTCTCCTCGTAGTCGGCCAGGTACGTCTCGTTCGTGTACCCGACGACGACCGTCTGGTTCGACGGGCCGACGGCCGCGACGAGGGGCCCCAGCGAGAACGTCGCGATCGTCGGGTTCGCGAGGTCGGCCCCCGCGGCGGCGACCGGCGCGGCGCCGGTCGGCGCCCGAAGGATCGAGGAGAGCGAGGGGGCCCGGGGCGGCAGGAACACGGGCGCGTCCGGGGCCAGTCCCGCCGGTCGACCGGCCGGAGCGAGGAGCGAGGGCGGCGCTCCTCCCGAGGTGGCGACGCCGAGCACGGTCCCGGCGCTCGAGGGCGCGGCGTGGACGGACGCCGTTCCCCCGGCGCCGACCACGGCGAGGCCGCCGACGACGACCAGGAACGCGAGGATCAGGATCGCGGCGCGCTGCCGCGCGTTCCGGACTCCCGGGGGGCGGCTCACGTGGTCCCCTCCGGAGGAGCGGTCTCCTCGCCGCCCTCGGACCGGGGCGGGCGCCGGCCGCGGAGGAACGCGACGGCGGCGCCGGCGACGACGACCGCGATCCCGACGCCGATGACGATCAGCCCGGTCGTTCCGAGCGCGTAGGACGGGGCCGAGGACGCCGCCTCGATCGACACGTTGGCGAACGCGGTCGCGGTCCGGCCGTACGGGTCGGTCACCGTCACGCTGACCTCGTAGGTCCCCGTCTGCGCGTACGCGTGGCCGGTGAAGTTCGAGGGCGTCGTGGCGGTCGCGCCGTCCCCGAACGACCATCGGTAGGTGTAGTTGTACGGCGGCACGGGGACCGCGACCGCGACCGAGAACTCGACGCTCGACCCCGAGAGGGCGGAGGACGGGACCGCGAGCGCGAGCTCGGGCGGGACCGGTCCCAGGTGTTGCGTCAGGTTCCCCGCGCCGTTAACCAGCAGGGTCGTCCCCGAGACCGAGAGGCCGGCGTCGGTCGAGTAGCCGAGCACTTCGAAGCCCGTGCACGGGACGGCGGCGAGCGAGTACGGCCCTGCCGTGAGCAGGACCGTGGTGTTGTTCGACTCGTCGACCCCGGCGAGGACGAGCGGCCCGCACGCGGCGGGCGTGATCTCGATGTGGATCGCGTAGACGGCGGGCACGAAGACGGCCTCGACGATCGCCGGCGCTACGAGGGTGAGGTTCCCGCCCGCGATCGTCGCGCCGCCCGACGTCTGCCAGTCCGTGAACACCTCGTGGAGGCACGGAACGGGCGCGATCGCGTACGTCGTCCCCTCGGGCAGCTCGACCCCGACGCCGTTCCCGTACGCCGTGCCGCCGATCTCGACCTCCCCGCAGGTCGCCGGATCGGTCTCGACGTCCACCGCGACCAACGGGTGGAAGATCGCCTCGAGCGACCCGCTGCCGTTGACGAAGATCAGGTTCGACTCGGCGCTCGGCCCGTCGGCGAGCGCGACCCCGCCGCCGTTGGCCCAGCTCACGAACCCGTACCCCACGCACGCGGTCGCCGAGATCCGGTGCACCGAGCCGGGCAGGAGGTCGACGTACTGCGAGTTCGCGTACGACGTCCCGTCGACCACGACGGCGCCGCACGAGATCGGGTTGGTGATGAACCCGACCCAGAACTCCTCGGGCCCGGGCTCGAAGGTCGCGATGACCGTGCCGGGCCCGTTGACGACGAGGACCGTCCCTTCGAGGGTCAGGTTGCCGAGCGTGCTGAGCGCCTCGAGGTAGTCGCCGGAGCACGGCTCCGCGAGGACGCTGTTGACCGTGTGGTTCGTCACGTTCAGGACCGTGCCGCCGGTCTCGAGCACCCCGTTCCACTCGACGCCCCCGCAGCCGGCGGGCGACGTCTCGATCGAGACGAGCGTGAGGCGGTAGTACGCGATCGCGACGGTCCCGCCCGCCGCGCCGACGCTCACCGCGCCGGCCGCGTAGGAGGCGGCCCCCGAGGTCGTGAGATTGCCCGGCGCGAAGCCCCAGCCCGCGCAGGGCACCGGCCCGACCGGGTACGGCTGGTCGACCCGCACCTCGATCGAGCTCCCGTTGACGTAGCCGGCGCTCCCGAGCTCGACGCCGCCGCAGCTCCCCGGGTCGGTGAGGAACCCGAGGGAGGTCGCGTCCGCGTCGGCGACGAACGTCGCGGTGAGGGTCCCGTTCCCGTGCACCGTGAGCTCCCCGCCGAGCACGGTCAGGTTCGCCGGGCTCGAGACCGACCAGCCCGAGAACGATTCGTTCGCGCAGGCGGCGGTCACGACGATCGAGAAGGTGTGCCCGTTGAGCAGCCCGATGTCCGCCGGTCCGCCGGACGCGGAGACCCCGGTCCCGTTCACGGTGACGGCCCCGCAGTCGGTCGGCGCGAACGCGACCGTGACCGCGTCGTGCGGGACGACGTACCGGAACTCGGCCGTGACGGAGCCGTTCGCGTGGAGCTCGACGGACGTCGTGGGCGCCGACGGCCCCGTGATCGAGATGCCCCCGGTCGTGAGCCAGCCCGCGAAGTCGTATGGGTAGCAGCCGCTCGCCCGCAGCGCGTAGGCGCCGGCCGTGAGCGACTCGGCGGTGCCGTTCGGCTGGAGGGGCCCGCCGTTGAGCGCGATCCCGCCGCACCCGGCCGGGCTCTCGTCGAGCACGGCGGTGACGGTCGGGATCGCCGAGCGGACGACCGAGCTCGCGGCGGTGCCGTTCGGCGGGAGGATCGCGACGACGCCGGCGCGGTTGGTGACGACCACGCGGAAGTCGATCGTCCCGTTCACCGCGATGGACGGGATCGAGCCCTGGTAGATCCCGTCCGACGGAGCGCCCGATAGGAGCGTCATCGAGGCGTTCGCCTCGCCCCCGCCGGGCTGTCGGTAGGACAAGTTCGCCCACCGGATCGAGCCCAGGTCCTGGATGCGGAGGCTGACGTTGAGCGCGCTCCCCGGCGCGACGTAGCCCGCCGCGCTCGAGTTCGTGAGCTCGTCGAGCCAGAGCGGCGTGAAATCGGTCGAGGTGGCGTAGGCGTTGAACTCATGGATCGCGCCGCCGAACGTCTCGGTCGTCCACGAGTAGTTGCCGCCGAACTCGAGGGCCGTGCCGTTGAAGGTGAACGACGGGTACTCCCCGATCTCGGCGAGCGGATCGCAGGTCGCGATCCCCTGGACCCCGCCGCACGCGCCGGTCGACGACTCCAGCGCCACGTACTCGAAGTCGCTCGCGAAGCTCAGCCCGTTCCACGACTCGGGGCTGAGCACCTGGAACGGCAGCGCCTCGACCTGGGTCGTCGCGTTGTAGGAGAAGCAGCCGGGAAGGTCGCAGAGGTCGATCCCGAGCCCGAGACCGAACGGCTCGGACCAGCCCAAGTCGCAGAGATCGGGGCAGGCGGTCGCGTAGTACGGGCGGAACTGGTAGGAGCCCGTGTGCGCCGCCGTCGCCGAATAGTTCGCCGACTTCGCGGGGTCGGTCGAGTCGTTGAACGCGATCTGGAGCGTCCCGACCGAGCTCGAGGAGCTCCCCGTGAACGTCACGTTCGCGGCCTGGTCCCCGGGGACGCCGGTCGCGATCGTCCCACCCGATCCGCCCGACGCGTCATCGACGACGCACCCGTACTCGTCCTCCCACGAGAAGTTGAGGCCGCTCGCGCAGCTCGTGTTCGTCAGCAGCGACCAGATCGCCACCGTGAGGTTCCACTCGACGCCGGTGCCGTTCCAGCCCGGAGCAAAGACGAGCTCGGCGTACGACTGGCCGTCGACCGATGCCGCGTCGCCCTGGACGACCATGCCAAGGTAGGCGTCCTGGAAGACCGATCCGGGGGTGACCGTGGCGTTGCCCGGGAGCACGATCGGGAAGTCGACCTCCTCGCCCGAACCGGACACCGGCGAGGAGAACGTCGCGTGGACCTCGTCGTGCGTCACCTTGCACGGGGTCTGGTCGATGTAGTTGGGGAGGGGCGGGTCGAGCCCGTCCACCACGCCGTAGTTGGGGTAGAGCGGGGGATCGCACTTCGGCACCGGGGGGCCCGAGGCGGCCGGATGCGCCGCGGCCACGGGCGCGGCCGCCCCCGCGGTCCCGGGCACGACCGGCACGCCCGACACGATGAGCGCGGCGAGGAGCAGGATGAGGACGGGGAGGAGCGCGCTCGACCGCACGCGCATGCGCTGGAACGCGAGCGTCCGTTCACGCGGACCGCTCCCCGGCGGAGGGGGCGGGCGGAAGAACTCGATCGAGGGCATCGCGGCCTTCATGTCCCCCTCGGTCGCCCGCCGACCGCCGCCCGACAGACCGCGCAGGACGTTCCACCGTCCGAGCCCCACGACCGCGAGCAGCCCGCCCGCGATCGCGACGACGATGCGCACGATCTCCGCGTCCGGCACGGACGCGAGGGCCGGCGTCCAGATCCCGAGCGCGAGGAGGACGATCCCGACGAGCCCGATCCCGAGGTAGGTCGTCGCGGGGAGCCCCCACGGCGGCGCGGCGGGGGTCGCGGGTTCGCCCGAAGGGGCCGTGGGCACGGTCGGCACGGTCGTTCGTCCCTGCGGGAGAGATCGGTCCCGACCGGCCGGGCCTGCGGTCCCGCTACCCCCTCGTTCCGTACGTGTGGATGAATTCCTGCGCCCACGCGAGCGTCTCGGGCGTGATGCTGGTCTTCGCCCGCTTGACCGCCTCGAGGAGGTCGTGCATCCGGATCCCGCCCGTCACGGTCATCGGCGCCGGCTTCGAAGCCGTGCCGACCGGCGCGACGTACGGGTCGAGCATGCCGAGCCGGGCCCGGATCGCGATCAGCTTCGCCTCGTCCACCGCGTTCGCGATGTCCGCGCCCGACCAGCCGTCGGTCAGGCCGGCGAGCTGGTCGAGATCGACCGCGCCGTCGACCGGGACCCCCTTGAGGTGGATCCGGAAGATGTCGCGCCGCGCGGCGAGGTCCGGGGGCGGGACGTAGAAGATCTTGTCGAAGCGGCCCGGCCTCAGGAGCGCGGGGTCGAGGGTCATCGGCCGGTTGGTGGTCGCGATGATCATCACCTTGTCCTTCGGCCGGAGACCGTCCATCTCCGTCAGGAACTGGCTGACCGCCCGCGACACCTCGGGCGTGCGCATCGACTCCTTGCCGGCGAGCGCGTCGATCTCGTCGAAGAAGACGATCGACGGCGCGTTCTCCCGCGCCCGGTAGAGGACGTCACGGACGGCGGCCTCCGACTGCCCGGCGAGGGCGCTCACGAGCTCGGGCCCGTTGACGATCTGCATCGGGACGTTGAGCTCGCTCGCGGCGGCGCGCATGATGTGCGTCTTCCCGCAGCCCGGCGGGCCGAACAGGAGGATCGCGCGCCCGGTCTTGATCCGGTAGCTCTCCATCAGGTCCGGCTGCGTCAGCGGCAGCTCGACGTACTCGCGGATCGCCTGCTTCGTGTCCTCGAGCCCGCCGACGTCGTCCCAGCGGACCGCGACCTTGCGCTCCGTCCGGACCGACTGATGCATCTTCCGCTCGTAGTCGAGCTTCATCGTCTCGTACTCCGCGATCATGCGGAGCGAGATCGACGGCTTGATCCGCGGCAGGACGATCAGGAAGTCGGCCATGGTGATCGGGTTCGCGGCGGAGCCCTCCTCCATGTGCTCGATCTGACGGCGGACCGCGACCGTGGCGGCCTCGCGGACGATGTTCGCGAGGTCCGCGCCGCTGAACCGCTCGGTCCGCTTCGCGAGCTCCTTCAGGTCGATGTCGTTCGACACCGGCCGGCCCGCGAGGTGCACCTGGAGGATCTCGGCGCGCTCGACGATGTCGGGCGGCGGGACGTAGATGATCTTGTCGAGGCGGCCCGGGCGCATCAGCGCGGGGTCGATCAGGTCCGGCTTGTTCGTCGAGCCGACGATGATGACGCCCTTCGACTTGTCGATCCCGTCCATCTCGCTCAGCAGGATCGAGAGCAGCCGGGGGGTGACGTCGTCCGCCGTGTACATGTCGCGGCGCTTCGCCACCGCATCGATCTCGTCCATGAACAGGATGCACGGCGCGCGCTCGCGGGCGGTGCGCAGCAGGTCGGCGATCTTGTTTTCCGACTCGCCGTACCACTTGCTCATGACGTCGGAGGCCTTGATCGAGATCATCTCGACGCCGAGCTCGGTCGCGAGCGCCTTCATCAGCATCGTCTTCCCGCAGCCGGGCGGCCCGAACAGCAGCAGCCCCTTCGGCGGCTCGAGCCGGTAGCGGAGCGTGATGTCGCGGCGCATGAGCGGCATGGCGAGCGACTCCTTGATGTCGGTCTTGACGTCGTGGAGGCCGCCGACCATCTCGAAGGTGACCTTCTCGAGGCCCTTCATCTCGGCGACCCGCGTCCCGACGCTCGTCCCGCCGAGCCGGCTCGTGAAGTACCCCTCGAACTGGTCGCGCAGGATCAGCGAGCCGGTCGCGGCCGCGATCGCGGCCGGGACGAACAGGAGGATCGCGAGCATCCAGAAGCCCGGCGAGTAGTTGAACGCGAACACGGCCGCGGCGGTCGCGCCCGCGATCGAGAGGCCGCCCACCGCCGAGGACGAGGTGAGCGCGGCCGGCGTCTGGTGGTCCCGGTCCCGCAGGGCCCGAGCGATCAGCCAGACCGCGAGGCACCACGCCCCGACCTGGGCCAGCGGGACGGCGATCAGCCCGAACCCGCTGCCGCCGCTCGCGAGGACCGAGAAGTTGGGATTGAGCAGGTTCCCGTACGCCTGTCCGACGTTGTTGAGGCTGAAGTACTCCATCGGGAGCGTCGGTAACAACGCGGCCGAATGGCCCGAGACGAGGGTCCGGGAGACGTTCCCGCCGGGCCCCACGAGATAGCCCAGGATCGGGAGGTTCCCGAGCGTCACGAACAGGCTGATGAGGAGCCCGCCCGCCACCGCGACCGCGATGCCGAGGTACAGCGAGAAGATCAGGCCCATGAAGATCGGCACCGCGAACGACAGCCCGACCGGCGCGAGGAACAGCGTCAGGAACGTCCCGACGCCGAACCGCCAGTCGAGCAGCGAGGCGAACAGCAGCGGGATCACCGCGAACAGGAAGATCAGGCCGAGCGCCCCGGACTGGTAGGCGACCTCGGGCACCACCAAGAGGATGCACAGGAGGAGCGACAGCTGCGGGAACTTCCAAGCGAGCAGCATGACCGCGAGGGCGAAGAACAGGACGTACGGCCACGGGTAGAACGGCATGAAGAAGCCGCCGAGCAGCATCACGACGCCCATGAGGCCGACCACGAGGTTCTTGGGTTCCTTCGTCTGCTTCCGGAACCAGTTCTCGACGCTCTGGTGGAAGAGGAAGCCGACCAGGGCGAGCGCGGCGCCCGCCGCGATCAGGAAGTAGAACAGGCCGTCGTAGAGGACGGCCGGGTAGTGCTGGAAGTACTGGGCCCCGATCGCGACGGCCGCGGAGCCGCTGGCCCCCGAGGCGAGCGCGGACTGGGTCGCGTCGGCGGCCGCGTCGAGCGTGAGGTAGGAGGTCGCCCCGTACGTACCGCTCGCCGGGATCGTGTTCTGCACGACCGTGAACGTCATCACGATCTGCGTGCCGGCGCCGATCCACGAGACCTGGCCCTGGATCACGCCGAAGAGGTTGTCGGCCAGGCTCGCGAGCGCGGCGCGCGTGGCGGACGGCTGGGAATTGATCGACTGGAACGTGAGCGCGGTCGTATCGCTCGTCGAATTGAACGAGGCGCTCGCGACGGTGTCGCGCAGGACGACGGTCTGGCCCGCCGAGACCGACGAGCTCGTCAGCTTGACGACCTCGAGCGTCGGGTTGGCGGAATACTCCTCCGCCCCCGAGTTCACGAGGAACTGGCTCGCATTGGTCGAGTGCACGATGTCCGGATAGAACGTCGCCGAGAGCGTCGCTCCGACCGCGAGCAGGACGATCCCGCCGATCACGAACGCCCAGAAGGTGCGGGTGAGCGTCGAGGGCCGGCGGGGGGCCGCGGGCGGACGGGCACGGGCCGGCGGGGGCGCGCGCGCCGGGGGCGCGGCCGCCGGCCGACGCGGCGCGATCGCGGTCGTCGGCGGGCCCGAGGGGGCGGAGGAGGCGACGACCGCGGGGGCGCTCGCGGAGGACGGGGACTTCGGCGGGACGCCGCCGGCCGCCGGGCCGGTCGACGCCGGCGGGGCCGGGGTCGACCCCGGGGCGCTCCTGGGAGCGCTCGGGGCGGGCGAGGGCGGGGTCGTGGAGGGCGCGGAGGCGCTCGTTCCGGTCGCGGGCCGGCGCGAGAGCGGGATCGTCGGACCGAGCACCGACGACGCCGGGGACCGGCCGGCGCCCGTCGGGGGCGCGGCCGCGCCGGGGGCCGGCGCGGGAGCGCCGGGCGCGGCGGGCGTCGCCGGCGCCGGCGGGTTCGCCGGTGCGGACGGGTCCGATGGGGGTGCGTTCGCCGGCTTCGGGGGGCTCTGCGTCGGGTTGCTCGCGCTCATGCGGGGTTCCTCTCGGTGGAAAGGATCGTCATAGGGTGATGCGCCGCTCCTCTTCGGCGTGGTGCCGTCGGCGCTCCTCGAGCCAGCCCGAGAGCGGCACGGCCGCGACGGCCGCCGCGGCGAGCCCGAGGGCGGCCGCGAGGCTCGCGACGCCGACCGACGCCGTGGTCGGGATCGCCGCCGGGCTCGACTCGGCATAGAAGACGATCGTGGGGGTCGGTCCGCTCGCCGAGATCGAGATCACGGCGGAGTGGGTCACCCCGAAGACCGTGACCGCGGCGTCGTAGAGCCCGAACCCGAGCTCCTGGCCGAGCCAGGTGCCGGGGAGGGTCGGCGAGGCGAAGCCGAGCGACCGGGCCGTTCCGGTCGTGCTCCAGGTCGCGTTCGAGAGCGAGTAGGAGAAGTTCGGCACGAGCGCGCCGGTCGAGAGATCGAGGACCTCGAGGAAGACCAGGCCCCGGCCGGCCGGGAGCGGGGGGTTCGTCGGACCCGACTCGGTGTAGGAGAAGTTCCCCGAGGAGATCGGGTTGCCGTGGATGTCCTTCGCGAGGATCGAGAACGTGAGCGAGCTCCCGGGCGGCAGGCCCGCGATGACCGCGTACGAGGTGTTCGCCGAGATCGGGCTCATCGCATCGGTCCCGGTCCGGACGAGCCCATTGTCGTCGAACGAGAAGTCGACGACCGCGGAGGCGATGGTCACGTTCTGGATCGGCTCGTGGATCGTGAGGTTGACCGGGGCGTCGGTGGGCACGCTCGAGGGACTGTTGGCGAGCGCGCCGCCGGTCAGGACGTCGGGAGACGACGCGAGCTCGAGGTTCGCGAGCAGCCCCTGCGTCGGATACCACCAGCCGCCGTTCGGGGACCAGGTCAACTGATACTCGGGGCTCGCGATCGTATCCACGGCCCCGCCCTCCCAGGGAAGCCACGCGGTGACGTTGAAGCTCAGGGTCGACCCCGGGTACGGTCCGAGCGGCCGAGCGATCGACATCTGCGTGTGATCGATCGGCCCGAACGCCTCGGAGTACGAGGACGCGACGCCGTCCTGCACGAGCGTGAACGAGAGCTGGGCGTCCGGGATCGGCGCGACGGTCCCGCCGAGGTCGATCGCCGTGATCGTGATCCCGAGCGACTGGTTCGCGTTCGGCGCGTACGAGGGCGTGGAGAGGACGTTCGGGGTGGTCGAGATCGCGATGTCGTTCGAGAAGTTGCCCGACGCCCACGGGGTGTCGACGGAGAACGCCCAGGTCGCGAGGTCCGTGTACCCGCCCGGATAGGCGATCGGGATGCTGTCGTTGGTCGACGACTTCACCGTGCTCGGGCTCGCGTGCTCGTCGACCGCGGTGATGTTGAAGTAGACCAGCGACCCCGGCCAGAAGAACCGGTAGTTGTCGAAGTAGTAGCTCGCCACGTTCGGGTCGGACGACGGGATCTGCATCGCCTGGACGCTCGGATCGTCGGGGTTGAAGCCGGCGATCGCGGCGGTGACGCCGGTCGCGGTCGGCCACTCCGTCCCCCAGATCGTGACGTTCGCGAAGCTGAGCGGGTTGAGCGAGCTGATGTTGAGCCAGAAGCCGAGGTCCGAGGTCGGGAGCTGGTTCGTGTACGGGACCAGTTGGAACGGTCCCTTGAGGCCGGTCCCGGCGAACGTGACCTGGATGTCGTTGAAGAAGTTCGAGTCCCACGCCGCGCTCGGCGTCGCGGTCGCCGAGACGATCGGAGCGCCGCGGAGGCCGGACGACGGGATCCCGGCGACCCGGGGCGCGGGGGAGGGCGACGCGGTCGGGGCCGCCGCTGCGACCCAGGTCGTGGCGGCGCCCGCGTGCGACGGCGCGAGCACGGAGAGGCCGAAGGCGGCCGACGCGACGGCGAGCAGGGCCACCGTGACCGACAGGACGGTGCGGATCCGCGTCACAGGGTGATCCTCCGCTCCTCCTTCTGCCGGCGCGCCCGGATCGACTGCCACCAGAGCGCGAGGGGCACGGCGATCACCGCGAGCGCGATCAGCCCGACGGTCGCACCGAGGAGCGTCCCCGAACCGATCCCGCCGAGCGCCGGACTGTACGTGGCCCCTGGTCCGGTCTCGTTCAGCCAGAAGTAGATCGCGTTCCCCGACTGGGCGACCACGTAGTCGGAGCCGACCGCGAGGACGGTCTCGGCGGTGTAGGTATGGGCCCCCGCGAGGACGATCGAGACGCTCGGCGAGGTGACGACCCCGTTCGGTCGGAAGAGCGAGTCATTGACGATGATGCGGTAGGCGCCCGAGGCCGGGAGGAAGAGCGGGACGAACGGACGCCCCGTGGCGTTGGGATAGGCGACGCCGAGGAAGGTCGTCGACTCCGACTTGAGGTAGCCCGCCGTCGAGTCGACCGAGACGTGCGCTCCGGTGACCCAGCCGTGGTCCCCTGCGTCGTAGACGTACGCCACAAAGAAGGTCGAGTTGAGCGGGACCGTCGCCTCGGCCGCCGCGATCGAGGGCGTCGCGAAGACGTAGTGGGCCGACGTCTGCACGTCCTGGTCGAAGTCCCACGCGGTGACGGTGTAGCTCACGCTCGCGTTGAGCGGCATCCCCGGGATCGTCGCGTCGAACGCCGTCGCGTTGATGCGGGACATCGGCAGCTGGGCGGTCGTGGCCTCCCCGATCGCGCCGTAGGTGAACGTGTAGTCGACCTCGGCCGCGAGGATCGACGTGCTGAGGTTCTGGGAGCTCACCACGACATCGATCGGCTGGCCCTCGGGCACCGTCGCCGGGGCGGTCGTGCTCGAGCTCGCGGCCCCCGGGTCGGTGGCGATCGAGAGGTCCTGCGCGAACGACGCCGCGCCGAAGGTGCCGTTCCCGTTGACCGAGTAGCTGAACGTCGGGGTCGTGACCGTGTCGGGGCCGTACGGGTTCGTGTCCCAGGCGGTGATCGTGTACTCCACCAGCGCGCCCGGCACCTGGGCGAGCGATGCGGGGAGGTCGAGCGTCGAGAAGAGCTGGCCCTGCGTCCCCGACACGGTGATCGGGAACTCCCAGGTGCTGGACGCGACGACCGATCCGTCCGGTGCGAGCTCGGAGAGGTCGAGGTACGCCCCGCCGAGCGACGCACCGGTCGCGAGATCCGCCCCGGTGGTCGTGAGGTTGATCCGGACCGAGTCGTTGAAGTTCGGTGCGAGGGGGGACCTCGTCACGGCGATGTCCTCGAGCGCGGCCGCCGCGCCCGCGTAGGCGTGCGCGCCCGGGTACGGCGAGAACGGGAACGCGCCCGCGTACGTGTACTGCAGCGGAACGCTGGTGAGGTGGTGGAGCACTCCGCTGACGTTGGAGGTGATGTAGAGCCACCACGTGACGTTCATCCCGGGGAAGAAGTTCGGCGATCCCGACGGGGCGCGGGCGGAGATGTTGATCGCGTACCAGTACGGGTAGGTCGCGTTCGCGCCCGTGGGACCGTACGACCACCAGTCGGCGGACTGGGGATGCCACACCGAGTTCGACTGTACGCTCCAGTATGGCACGCCGTTCCAGAGCGTGCCGGTGACGTTGACGCCGATCGGCGAGAACGGTCCGGCGCCCTTCGCGGTGAGCCAGACGAGATTGTAGACCGACTCGACGTACATCGCAAGGGTCTGGGTCGCGGCCGGCTCGACGCTGCTCACGTGCGAACCCGGGCCGGGGATGATGTCCGGCTCGGTGGTGTTCTGCATCGAGACGCAGATCGTGGCGTTGATGTTGTAGCAGGGGAGGCTTCCGCCGGCGCTCGGGGCGAGCTGGGCGGGAACTACGGCCGGGCTGATCGGGCCCGGCGAGGCCGGCGCCGCGCCGACGTTCGCCGCCGAGGCGAGCAGACAGACGAGCACGAACCCCACGCCGACCGCCGCGCGCGCGCGGCCGCCGACCCGCGCCTTCCCGTCCGGCCGAGCCGCCATCAGCACCTCGCCGCCCCAGCCGTGCCGCTTGATAAGATGCGTCGCGGCCGGGGCGCGGCCGGACCCGCCGCCCGTCGGATACGAGACACACCGCGGCGCGGCGCGTCGACTCCGGCGGGTCCCGCCGGGGCGAGCGCCGTCGCGGCGCCGATGCGGGGCGGACGGAGAGGCGGGCTCATTCCATGTGTCCGATCGGGTGCTCCGTGGAGGTCGCTTCCTCGAATCGCGAGCGGACCGGCGGCGACTTGCCGCGCAGCTGCGCGACCCGGATCGACAGCGGCTTGTTCCGGTTCAGGATCGACCCGAATCCCGCCGCGATGAATCCAGCCGCCGCGGCGTTGAGCGAGAGCGACGCGATCCCGACCTGCGCCCCGACCCCGATCGTCGTCAGCACCGGGAGTCCCGCCGGCGCGGGGATCCCGGGTGGAGGCACGGCGGGGGGCGGAGGCGGCACCGTGGGCGGTGGCACGTTCGAGGGTGGAGCCTCGACGTTGATGGTGCCGAGCGGGAATGACTGCTCGATGATCGTCACGTTGGTCGACGGGATGTACGTCGCCGATGTGAAGTAGCCCCCGAGCGACGTGCTGCCGCCGAGCGAGCAGTCGGCCGTCGTGCAGGCGTCGATCGGAACCTCGCCGTACGGCGGGCCCGCGGCCTGGATCCAGAACGACGCGATCCAGGTGTCCCCGCCGCTCATGAGATTGTCCGCCGGTACGCTGCTCCAGTTCCAGCCATACACCGTGACGTTCTGTCCGGGCCCGAGCTGGACGTTCTGGGTGACGGGCTCGACCGGGCAGTTCGGCGACGGACTCCCGTCGGAGAGCTCGCAGACGGTCTGGAACTGCGCCGCCTCGCCCGGAAGCACTTCGATGGTGCCGAACGGAACGAAGGTGAACAGCGGATGGTCCGTCGCCGTCGCGACCAGGCTCGAGGTCACGGGACCGAAGCTGATCGCGCGGAACGCGGCGAACAGCGACGGGTTCTGCATGTTCGGCTGGCCGAACGGCCCCAGGAACTCCGGCTGAAGGGTGCCGGTCTGCCCGTTCGGGCAGCTGAAGAACGAGGGACCGTCCCAGCTCCCGCCGGTCGCCGCGGCGAGGTCGCACCCGGCGAGCAGGACGTGGGCGACGTTCTGGTCGACCGAGGCGCCGTTGGGGCCGCCCTGGAGCGACGCGGTATCGTCGGCGGCAGGCCATCCCGGCGAATTCGGATCGGTGGGGGTGGACCATAGGTCGATCGTGTCGATCGTGCAGTCGCCGCCGACCGAGGTCGTGCACGACGGGGACTGGTGCGCGAGCGCGGCGATCGAATCCGAGGCGTTGCCGTTCTGGGACACGACCCATCCCTCGCACTGTGGGCTCGCGCCGGTCGGGAACGGGTACGACGGCTCGCATCCGGTGTTGTAGCACGGGTACGCGCCGCCCCCGCCGGCGGGGTAGTAGTCCGAGGGGCTGACGCAGTAGTCCTGGAGGTAGTTCGGGTCGCGCGGCGCGGTGTCGCCCATCCAGACGATCACGTGATGGGTGTCGTTCGCCCAGTTGAGCCCGCTCCCGGTGATCGTGCCGTAGAGCGCCGTGATCGAGGACGAGTGGAGGATGTTGTCCGAGAAGTCGCTGTCCGAGTACCGGTAGCCCGACTCGAGCACCTCCGAGCCGAGGCTCGCCTGCACGTCGGCGCCGAACTGGTTCGCGGGAACGAACGAGGGGATGTCCACGTGGTACTCGCTGCCGTCCCCGTCGTCCTGGAGATCGAGGGTCGCGAAGTAGTCGACGAGCGCGAACGAGACCGACGAGTGCGGGTTCGCGGCCTGGATCGCGTTCGCGATCGCCTGCGAGTTCGCGACGAAGAACGGCACGCCGTTCGACTCCTCGCACGCGCCGCCCGCGGGGTCGTCGTTGATCGCGCACTGGTCGCCCCCGGGGTCCGAAACCGTCGGGTCGAACACCCCATCGTAGACCGCCGTCTCGATCACGAACGCGACCTGGACGTTCGGCCACGTCTGATACTCGTTGGGGGGCGCGGAGGCGGTGAGCGTGACCCGCGATTGCCCGACCCCGGCGGAGCACGACGAAGTCTCCGCGACGCAGATCGAGGTCGGGTTCGCTCCGATGCTCAGGTCGAGCGAGTTCGCCACCGCGGCCGAGACGGTTGCCGCGGCCGTCGGGACCGCGGGCGCGGTCGCGGGCGACGCGGTGCTGGTGCTCGAGTACCGTCCCGCGCCCGACACGACGAGGAGGAGCACGATGCCTCCGAGCACCGCGCCGAGCGCGAGGCGGGTCGCCCACGGGACCCGGCGCCGTACGCCAGCGGTCGTCTCGCTCCGTCTCGCGCGGTGCGGCGGGGGCTCGGAAGCGCTCATGGACTCTGAACGGGGGGGACCGGTCCCCGACGGGGGGGTGGCGATCGCCGCGTTGCCCACACGAGGCCGACCGCGACCACGGCCGCTCCGGCGATCCCGATCCCGACCCACAGGGCGACCGGGGAACCGACTCCGCCGGACGCGGTGGATGAGGACGGGTCGACGGAGAGCGTGACCGGGACGGTCGTCGAGTTGGACGAAACGACGAGCGCGCTCTGCTCGGTCGCGTATCCGGCGACGAGGACGCGGAGGGTGTAGGCCCCCGGGTACGTGACGGCGGTGAAGCGGCCGTCGGGGCCCGACATGACGCTGACGTTCCAAGGCGTGCCCTGGACCGTGGTTCCGGTCACGGTCACGCTCGCGGACGGCACGGCGAGGCCGTTGAGGGCGTTGACGACCGCGCCGTCGACGGTGACCGCCAGCGGATAGAGCAGGATCGGCACGGTCTGGGCCGCGCCGGTGACGGTGACCTCGAACGACAGGTGCTGGTACGGCGACGGGCCCGCGGCGACGAGCGGGTGGGTGCCGTTCGAGAGAGCCAAGGAGTACGCGCCGTCCGCGCCCGATACGCCGAGCGTCTGGTTGCCGGCGTTGATGTCGACGCCGGCGACCCCGAGGCCCGTGAGCCCGGACCGGACGAACCCATGCACCGCGAACGTCTGGACCGCGAGGACGAGGTCGATCCCTGCGACGGCCGACTCGACCGTGACGTTGCGCGAGGTGGTGACGTAGCCCGGCGCAGACGCGGAGATCTGGTACGTGCCCCACGCGAGGGTGAGTTCAAAGTCGCCGCTCGCGTTCACCGGCGTGCTGGTCGACCCGGACGCCGAGACGACCGCGCCCAGGATGGGCGGTCCGGATGACGTGCCCGCGGTGACGCGTCCGCTCACGGGGAATTGCTCGCTCGGCCCGGTCGGGGCGAGATACCAGGTCGGGACCGTCAGCGTCGTGCCCGGCGAGATCGTCACCAAGCGGAACGAGGTCTGGTACCCGTCCGCGACCGCCTCGAGCTCGATAGGTCCGGCCGGGTCGGTCACCACGTACGCGCCCCCAGTGTGGGTCGCGATGGGCGCGGAGCAGGCGCGCGATCCCCAGGACTCGCAGGCGATCACGGCGGCGCCGGCGATGGGGGCGCCCGTTCCCTGACCGAGGATCACTCCCGTCGCGGTGCCGTACTCCTCCACGAACATCAGTCCGATCGGGAGGGTCTCGCCGGGCGCGAGTCCGATCGGCAGGAAGGTCGCGTTGTAGCCGGGCGCGCTCGCGTTGAGGACGTACGTCCCGGCGGCGATCTGGAGGTAGAAGGAACCGTCGGCGAGCGTGGAGACGCTGGTGACGCAGGGACCGGCCCCGATCCCCGAGGCGGTCGGCGCGCACGCGCTGACGGTCGCCCCCGAGAGGGCGAGGCCCGACGGAAGGCCGAGGACCGTTCCCTCGACGTAGGCGTACCGCTGGACCGCCACGTCGCCGATCCAGATCCAGCTGTCGGACACGACGTCGACGTAGGCGGAAGTGTTCGTGACGAATCCCGGCGCGCCGAGGGTCACGGCGCTGACCCCGGGCGGGGCGGCGACCCAGAAGTAGCCCGAGGCGTTCGAGACGACGGACGAGGAACAGTACGGCTGCTTCTGGGGGCAGACGGACACGGTCGCGCCAGAGACGGGCAAGTCCCCCGGCAGCGACACGACGCGACCGGCCACGAGGCCGTCCCCGGTGAGCTGGATCGGGCCGGGCGAGAGCGTCTCGCCCGGCGCGACGCGGTACGAGGACGTGTTGCTCGAATAGCCGATCAGGGCGACCGAGACGTTGACCTGGGGTCCGGGCGGTACGACGGTCAGGAAGTCGCCGAGCCCGTTCGAGTCGACGCCGGGTTTCCCGGCGGCCAGCCCGTTCACCGTCACGGAGACCGCGGCGTTGGGGAGGGGGCGGTTCGTGACCTTGTCCCGAACCTCACCGAACAGCCACCCCCAGGAGGTGAGGTTGACCGGGGCGAGATCGAGCGCCGTCGTGCCGTTGACGTACGTGGTGCGGCTCGCGTTGACCGAGACGTTCCGGTACGCGGTCCCGTAGTCGGGCGCCGACACCGTCAGCGCGTCCGTCGTCTTCCAGGTGGGGATGCTGGGGGGAAGGCTGAGGTTGAGGAAGCCGGCGCCGTTCGCGGGCCCGCTCGCCGTGAACGAGGTCGGGAGATTCCACAGCTTGCCCGGTTCGCTCGCCGACACCGTGGCGTACGGCACCGGGGTATCGTTCGGCCCGCTGCCGACCTCGATGTCGAGCCACCCGAAGTGCTCGAGGCGAATCGGGGCGAGGGTCACCGTGGCACCCGCGGGCAGCACGTAGCCGCCGCTCCCGCCCTGGGCCGTCCCGTTGACCGTGATCCCGACCCCGGTGGGGATCCACGAGCCCAGGCCGCCCGCGGTCATGTTGAGCCCATTGCTCTCGGGGAAGATGATCGCGTACGTGCCGTCCGCGGTCAGCACCTCGTTCTGGGTCGCGTCGGTCGGGAACGTGGTGTCGGCCGTAATCTGGTCGTAGCGCACCGGCTTGTTCGCCGCGTTCGTCGAGTTCGCGTTGACGACGGAGCCCGTGACGATGCCGTAGATGTCGAGCCCGATCGGGTTCGGCATCACGCTGGAGATCGACGAGTTGGTGACGTTGGCGAAGGCGCGCGCGGAGAGGAACCCGCGCGAGAACGTGCCGATCCCCGTACCGGTGCCCGACGCGAGAACGAGATCGTAGTTCCCGGCCGGCGCGGTGGCGTTGAATTCCCCGGAGATCGAGACGACCGAGCTAGACTGGCACTCCGTCCCTTCGGCGGTGCAGACACTGACCGCCCCCTGCCCCGGCCCGAGGCCGTCCGCGTACGTCACATTGGAGGTCCAGGCGGCCGGGGTGATGACCAGACGGCCGGTGACCGTCGGAAGGGGGACGAGATCGATCACGCCGAGGGCGATCGTGGAGGCGTTCCCGCTCACGTTGAGGAAGACCGAGGTGCTGTAGAACCCGTTCGCCGTGACCTGCACGCTGTAATCGCCATCCGGCAGCGACTGGTTGAATTCCCCGCCGGTGCCCCGGATCGAGGAGAATACGACCTGCGTGGCGCCCGACCCGGGCACGGCCACGATGCCGGCGCCCGGAAGCCCGTAGCCGCCGTCCGCGTCCACGACCGAGCCCTCGACCCAAGAGCCGACGGACGCCGGCGTCGAGGACGCCGCCGGTTGGATCCCGGAGGATCGAGCAACATCCCCGCTCGGGGGACCGGAGGACACGGGCTGCAGCACGATCGTCGGCGCGGTGAAGTTCTCTCCGGGCGTCGTGACGTTGACCCAGGTCCAGTCGGTGATGTAGCCCGGCGCGGTGGCCTTGACCTCGTACGCCCCGACCGGGTTCGGACCGGCCTCCGTCGCGCCGTAGTAGAAGCCGCCGGTGGACGTGAGACCGTCGGAACCGACCGCCTGGCAGGAGTTCGGATTGGTCGCCGGGCAGAGCTCGACCGTCGCCTCGTAGATCCCGTTGCCGGCCGGATCTTCGACCTCGCCCTGCACGTACCCGTACGGCACGAGCAGGATGATGCCGGCCGAGGTCGACGTGGGGCCGACGTCGACCCACGTCGTGTTCGGCTCGTAGTCCGGCGCGGAGACGGTCACGGAGTCCCAGCCGACGGGAGCCTGGACGGAGAAGGCGCCGGTGGAATTGGTGACGCCGCCGCCGCAGATGACGGCCGATGGGATGACCCCCGCCGGGCACACTTGAACCGACGGAAGCCCGATCACCGTCGTGAAGCTCAACGACTGGAGAACGACCCCGGTGACCTCGGACGAACCGATGTCGATCGAGTCGGAGTAGGTCTGGGTCGCCCGCGACAGCGGAAGGGGCAGGAGGTTCCACTGGAGCGGGGGGTTGAACAACCACGTGTAGTTCGCCGACGCGTTCGAGGGGGTCACCCGGAGCTCGTCCGGACCGGGCGGCGCCGCGACGCAGAACGTCCACTTGGCATCTTGGTCGTCTGGATAGGTGGGACACCCGTTCGGCACCTGGAACGTGTACGAGTACTCGTAGTTCGAGTCGGCGTACGAGCCCTCCCCGCACTCGTTCGGTTCGTCGGTGGAGCAGACGGTGACGTCCCAGCCGATCTCGTTGGTCGGCAGTACCTGCCCCTCGACGTACGTCCCGGGCAGCAGGTCGATGCCGCCCGCGTCGGTGACCTTGTCGGGTGTGACATTGATCCACCCGTAGTTCTGGAACACCGGGAGGTCGCCCGGGATCGGCCACGTCGGATAGCCCGGCTGAAGGCAGCCGACCTCGTCCGGCTGGACCCGCACGAAGTTCCGCAGGGGGATCGCCGGGAGGACCCCTTCCGAGCCCGGAGGGACGCACCCTCCGGTGCAGTCGCTGGAGCTCATGTTGCCGGTCGGGAGCTGATAGGAGTAGTCGAGGCCGTCGAGGCTGCACACCGAGACGATGGCGTACCCTCCCACGCCCCACACCGAGGTGGGCGGGGAGGAGCCGTACGGCTGGCTCACGCCCGTGATGTTCGGCCACAACGCGACGCCGCCGAGGGGCACGAGCGAGATCGACCCCATGTCGATCGGCGCGGTCCCCGGACGGGTCGACGGCACGACGCCCAGCACCGCGCTGTCGAGGAGGTATCCGGGCGCATACACGGTGACCACATCCGGTCCCACCGGCGCGAAGGCGGTCAACACCGAGCTTCCGACCGCGGCTCCCTGGGCCGGGCAGTAGCCGGTGATGCGCGAGCAGACCTGGATGGCGCCGCCGCCGATCGGCGCGCCCGTCACCGCGTCGAAGATCGAGTACGACACGAGCGTCGCGCGTTCGACCATCACGGTGCCGATGTCGATCGACGCGCCCGACGTGACGTTCACGAACGTCACGTTCGGCTCGTACACCGAGTAGGGGAGGATAGGCGCGAAGTCGATCTCCGAGGGTACCGGGGGAACGGCGACCGTGAACTGGCCGAGCGCGTTCGTGTGGGTCGACGGCGACCCCACGACCGCCCCGTCGGTGGTGATGGAGGTCACCGAGAATCCGGCCACCGGCTCGTGCGCTGGATCGTCCCCGACGAGCACGCCCGAGACGATGCCGTCCGCGACGAGCGCGATGGTACCGACGTCGTCGTAGGCCCCGGTGCCGACGTAGGCCCACGTGCGGTTGCTGAGGTAGAACCCGTCCG
>DATJRX010000030.1:0-18467 GCA_035504395.1 Thermoplasmata archaeon
CTGACGCGCACGGTGTACGATCCGGCGGACGAGTACGTGTGGGCCACTTCCGCCCCGCGGGCGCTCGTCCCGTCGCCGAACTCCCAGAGGTAGGTGTACGGCGGGCCGCCACCGCCCGCGCCCGAGGCATCGAACGTCACGACCTGACCCGCCGCCACCGAGTCCGAGCTGACATGGCCCGCCACGCCGAGCACGGAGACGTCGACGTCAAGATTCGCCTGCGTGGCGGCGCCGTCCGCGTCCGTGACCAGCACGGTCACGTTGTAGACTCCTGCCTGGCCGAACGCATGGGTCACGTTCCTTCCCGACGCGACGGATCCGTTACCGAAGAACCACGCGTACGAGGAGTAGGATCCGGAGCCCCCGGAGGCCTCGACCGACAGCGCGACCGGAGACCCCGGTGCGGCGCGCGAGTCACTGGCAACGATCGAGACGACCATCGCCGGATCCACAAGCAGGGAAATGGAGCTCGCCGCGACCTGCCCCTCGCTGTCCGTCACGGCGCACGTGGCGGTCGGCGTGCCTGCCGAGGAGTACGCGTGGGTCACGTTGGCCAACTGGGCCGTCGCGCCGTCGCCGAAATCCCAAGCGTAGGAGACGAACGCGCCGGTTCCCCCGGACGCCACGCAGGTGAAGGCCACGGACTCCCCGACATCGACCGTCCCGGAGCTCGTGGCGACCGCCACGACGAAGCTCGGATCGGTCACGAACGCGATGGCGCTCGAGAGCATGCCGATCCAGGAGTCCTGGCCCGAACACGTGGTGCAGAAGTCATCCCAGGTAACGATCTGGAACTGGTAGATCGTGCTCGGCAGCAGGCCCGAGAGCGTCAGGCTGAGGACCCCGACATCGGTAAGGTTCTCGACCATGGCCCAGGGGCCGCCCTGGACCGATTCCGTCACCGCGTACGACCCGAAACTGATCAGCCCGCCGTACGAGGCCGAGTTCGTCCAGTTGAGGAGGACGGTCGTGGGCGTTCGCAAACGGTCCGTCAGCACCGCCGAGTGGGGGAAGGTGACCTCGAGGACGTTGGAATCTGCGGGCGGCGCGCTGCACTCGTACACGACCTCCGCCTGCCAGAACAGAGTGTATCCCCCTGCGAAGGTCCCGGCCGCGCTCCAATTGACCTCCGTAGCGTTCCCTTCCTCGTCCGCGTTCACGGTCCAGGGGCCGGCGGCCGCCGAAGCGTCCTCCAAGTACCAGCCTTCCCTCGCGCACGGCGCCGACCCCGTCTCGCTCGAGCTGAACGACACCTTGGCGGGATCGACTCCCGTTTCGGTGAGGGTGACGTTCCCGGACGCTCCACTGAGGACCGGCGTGCCGACTCGGTTCGATCCCACGACCCCGGCATCGCGGCTCGAGGCGAGCGGGAGATTGCTCACGGCGAGGGCCATCCCGATCACTGCGACCAATGCCCCTACCGCCGGCCGCCAGGAACGGGGCGGGACGTGGGGGCCCAGCCGGTAGGGGGACATGGAACTCGGGTCAGGCGACATGAGTTGAAACCACATTCGGGCGAGCGACAAAGGGCGGCGTCCAGGGTCGCCCTAGGGGGCCGCAAGATCCCGGGAAAGATCGCGCGGCTCCGGGAAGGCCGACATCGGCGGGGCGAGCGCGCTCCCGGACGTCGCCGGAACATTCCCGCCGGTCCAGGCGACGGGGGACGTCATCAGACGGACCGCACCGCCAAGCGATCGGTCCCGGGCATCCGACCGCGACCGGAGCCGGGCGAGGATCAACGCTCCATGCTGCAGAGCGCCGAACCCTCGCCTTCCCCTCCGCTCGACGGCCGCCACCCAGGTCGACCCGTCCGGTTCGCCCGGCGGGCGAGAGATCCGTGGCTAAGCGCCGTCCTGACTCGCGCTCGTCAGATACAGAAGGTTGAGCGCCGAGTTTCGGAGGGCGATCGCCGCGTCACGGAGCTCGGCCGCCGATCCGCGCGCTCCGGTCCGGTCCGGCGGGTCCTGGAGGAACCATCGAGCGTGGAATGCTTCGAGGGCCCGGCGAGCGTCCTCGAGGTCGCGTCGACACTCGATGAGGGCGAGGAATCGCTTGTCGTCCTTCGAGAAGAGCCGGGGAGGCACCCACTCCGACTCCACGGTTCGGGGCGGGTCCAGCACACCTCAACCCCGGCCGACCTGGCGTATAATCTGGACCCTCGACTGGAAAGGTGGGGGGTGCGTCTCTTTTCTCCTGCGAGTCGCCATGACCCGATCGTCGTGGGCCGCCGAGGCCGTCGGCCCGTTCCAGGTAGACGGGTTCCGCCCTCTCGACCGACGGGATCTCGAGCCGGAAGCGCGGCCGGCGGGCGACCCGGCCCGCAACCGGAACCGGCGGTTTAAATCCCGGACGCAAGTCACCGGCACCGTCCATGCGGCCCGGTGTTCTCGAGGTGGGGGTTGTCAGTGCGATGGTGATAGTCCTACTGCTGTCCGAGATGGCCATCGCCCCGGCCGGAACCTCGGGTCGAAGCGCGGGCGACGGGCTCGCAGTGGATCGGTCCACGAGCACCAACTGGGCGGGGTACGCGGTCACCGGCCCCACCGGCTCGGTGACGCACGTCGCGGGCTCCTGGGTGGAACCCAAGGTCAAGGGGCCCTGCTCGGGTACCGACTCCTACGCGTCCTTCTGGGTCGGCATCGATGGCTACTCCTCGACCACGGTCGAGCAGATCGGTACGGACACTGACTGCTCCGCCGGGAGCCCGCAGTATTACGCGTGGTACGAGTTCTATCCCGCGAACTCGGTCAACATCGCAATGACCATCCACCCCGGCAACAAGATCTCCGCGTCGGTCGCATTCTCGGGCGGCACCTTCACCCTGAAGATCTCCGACGATACGCTCGGCACGACCTTCACGAAGACCGGCAAGGTCGCGTCGGCCCAGCGCGACTCGGCGGAGTGGATCGTGGAGACCCCGGAGATCTGTTCCCCTTCCTGCAGGTTGGCCCAGCTCACGGACTTTGGCACGATCCACTTGACTTCGGATGTAGCGACCGTGTCGGGAGTCGCGGGGGCCATCGGGAACTTCTCCGCGGTCCACAAGATCATCTTGGTCAAGTCGTCCAACCACTCGGTGCACCTGGCGACCACGAGCGCCTTGAGCTCGAACCTCTCAGACTTCACGGTCAAGTGGAAGAACGCCGGGCCCTAGCGTGGATCCGAAGCCCTTTGGCGCCCGCCCGCCGGGCTCGAGCCCGGGGCGCCGAGGAGGGCGGGCCTTGGGCGGGAGCCCCCTTACTTCTTCGCGAACGCGCGGATCCCCGCGGCGTCCTCGTTGAATGCGTTCTCCCACGCCGTCCGGACCATCGGCTCCAGTTGGGCCGGAGGCAGCATCGCGGACTGCATGTCGCCGTAGACCGCGACCTCGGTCTTCGATCCGCGCGGTGTGTAGACCGTGAACATCCGAGATCCCGCGAGAGGGCCCTCGAGGGCCTCGGCCGCCATCCCGAGCGGCGGAAAGACGGTGATCTTGTTCGAGACCTTCACCCAATTCCCGTTCATGTTCTGCTCCCAGGACACCACGAAGGAGTTGTCCGAGAGCGGCTTCATCGAACGGTTCCGGGCGCCCTGGTGCGCGGTGCCGTGAGCCTCCGGATGCTGCAGGTACTTCCAGACGACGTCGAGGGGCGCGTCGAACTGGCTCTTCTCTTCGTCGCTGATTCGGACCATGAGGCCCGAAAGCGCGAGGGCCTACTTGACGGATTGGTCCCCGAGGACGGTCGTGGGGGACGAACGGACACGAGGGAGGCGGATCCGGACCGTGCCGCGTCCGACTCGCCGACCGCCCCCGTCGACCTTGCGCGAGCGCCCGCCGGGACGGGGCGTTTCAACATCTCGGCGGGGAACTACATACTCCGGCGCGCATGGAACCGCGCATGGCGCGGGGCAAGGCCGGCAAGCGCGATCCGCAAACGATCGTTTCGAGCGCGCGCCTCTTCCTCGAGAAGAACGCGCGTCTCCTCGAGCGGCTGCGCTTCGCCCATCTGTTCGAAGGCGGACCGAAGGATCCGATCCTCCTGGCCCTGCGTGCGTATCGGAACGCGGACGGAGGCTACGGCCGCGGGCTCGAACCCGACCTTCGGGGTCCCGAGAGCGAGCCCATCCCGGTGTGGACCGCGCTCGGGATCCTGGACGAGATCGATGAGGTGCGGGGGCCCGATCTTGACCACATCCTGCGTTGGCTGGACTCTGCGGAGGCGACCGGCGGCGGGATCCCGTTCGTCTTTCGCGCCGCCCGCCGATCCCCGCACGCTCCCTGGTGGGAAACGGGCCCCGGTCGGGTCCGCGGCGCGCTCAATCCCACGGCGGGACTCGCGGCCTACCTCTACAAGAATCACATCGAGTCGCCCTGGCTGAGACGGAACGCGACGTGGTGCTGGGAACGGATCGAGCGGATCCGGGAGGTGAGCCCGTACGAGCTTCGCGTCGTTCTCGCGTTCCTCGATCGAACCCCCGAGCGGGACCGGGCGGTCGCCGCGCTGACCCGACTCCGGCCGATGGTTCGCTCCTCCAAGGAGATCCTCCTCGCCTCGAAGGACTCGGGGGCCGGATTCCGTCCCCTCGACTTCACCCCGGACCCCGGGACGCGATCGCGGAGCCTCTTCACCGAGGAGGAGATCCAGGCGCACCTCGACTGGATCCTGGGCTCGCAGAACGCCGAGGGGGGCTGGTCGGTCGACTTCCCGATCTGGACGCCGCTCACTCGCTACGAGTGGGACGGAGTGTGGACGCTCGAGATGCTGAAGCTACTCCGGTCGAACGGTCGTCTTTCGAGGGACTAGCCGGCTCCGGGCGCTACTTCTTGCGGGCGAGCGCGCGGACCGGCGGAGCGTCCTCGGCGAACTCGTTGGCGAGAAAGCCCAGGGCCAGGGTCTTGAGCCGACCCGCCGGAATCGTCTTGGACTTGAACTCCCCGGTGACGTCGATCTGCGTGCGCCGCCCCTTGGGCGTGTACACGTAGGTCCACTTCGACCCCGCGAGAGGGCCGTCGAGCAGTTCCTGCACGGTCGCGACCGGGGGAAAGAACGTGATCCGCATGGTCTCGGGGATCCACCGATTGCCGTACTTCCTCTCGGCCTTGTACTGGAGCACGAACGGTCCCTTGAACAGCGGCTTCATCTTGCCGCCTCGCGTCGTTTTGTGGGAGGCGTCGTGGCCCTCTCCGCCGAAGATGTACTCCCACACCACGTCGATCGGCGCGTCGAATCGACTCCCGAGGTCCTGAACGAACACCATGCGGCCCGCCCCGGTCCGGCCCCACGCGCGAGCGGCGGCATAAATGGTTGGATGGCCGCATCCGAATGGATTCGCTCGGTACCGAACCGGGGCCCAGCCCCGGACGAACGAGACCGCCACCGTGGTGAAGAGTCCGGGCCGGCGGCCGCCATCGGGCGAGCCTCATCGAGGACTCGGATGTGGCCCGGTCGAGCCGGTTCGCCGGCTTCCTCAGCGGAACGGTCCTCACTTTCGTGTACGGGATCCAGCTCGTCGTCACCGGCCTCACGGACTGGATCGTGGGGTGCCTCACTCCTCCCTTCAGCGGTGCGTGCCCCATGGCACACGTGTGGGAAATCCCGTCGACCTCCGTCGCCGCGGGGAACGTCCCGGTCAGCTCGTTCCTCCTCTTCGCACAGGTCTGGCGGGCTCGCCGCCCGCCCGGACCGACCGCCATCGCAAGCCCACTGCCTCCCGCCTGACCCTCCTGTCGCACCGGGGAGAGGGTTGGGCGCGGGCGCCCGCCGTTTCCGGTCCGGGCGCCAGGCCCGACGGGACGGCGACTCGGCGGAGCGCACCACATCGCGGGCCGGGCGCTTGGGAAGTCGATCGAGAGCCCGTCCCCCTTCGACGTGACGACGGGGCCCAGATGCTCGACGACGATCGGCCGAATCAGGAGCTCCTGCTCCGAGAGACGATCGAGCGTCGACCGCTCGTCGCCTTGCGCGCCGTGGGTGAGCCCACGCGTCGGTGAACCTGATCGCGGCGAGTCGGCGGCTCGACTCGGCCGGCCGACCGTCGCCCGGCTACGCCCGGAGAAGCGGTCGAGCGGTGCCGGTGGGCCGCGGCCTCACGGCGGGTCCACACCGCATGTGAGTCGGCCCTATGCCGCGACACCGTGCTGGCACAGTTCGAGGCGGTACGGAATGCACGACGCGGCGACGCAGAGCGTGCCGACGGAGGTTGGTGGTCGGGTGGAGGATGCCGAGGTCGGTTCGAAGGGGTACCGGGGGGTCGCGATGGAAGGGTCCATCGCACGCTGGTACGCGCGGACGCGAGGATCGGAGAGCCAACGGGCCGGGTGGCGCCGACAGGCGGCGGCGATCGCCGCGTCCTTGCCGGATCCCGCCGACGTGCTGGAGATCGCTCCGGGGCCCGGATACCTCTCCGTGGAGCTCGCCCGAACCGGCCGGCTGCGCGTCACCGCGCTCGAGATCAGCGCGACGTTCGTCGCGATCGCGCAGGAGAACGCACGCCGCGCCGGGGTGGCCGTGGAGATCCGCCAGGGAGATGCGTCCCAGATGCCGTTCGAGCCCGCCTCGTTCGACTTCCTGATCTGTCAGGCCGCGTTCAAGAACTTCAGCCGACCGATGGCCGCGATCCGGGAGATGTACCGCGTCCTGCGTCCGGGCGGCCGCGCGGTGATCCAGGACATGCATCGCGGCGCGCGCGACGCCGAGATCGCGGCGGAGGTCCGTGGGATGCAACTCGGCGCGGTCCGGGCGTTCATGACCGGCCGGGCGCTCACGTCCCTGCGGAAGCGGGCGTACTCGCAGGAACAGTTCCTGGACCTCGCCCGGACCAGCCCCTTCGGTGGGGCGCAGGTCGTCGTCCGAGGCATCGAGATCGAGGTAACGCTCGCGAAGCCGGGACGGACCGCCCCGGTCGGACCCGGACCTAGCCCGTCCGGAGCCGATCCGCTTCCTGCGGCGAGAACGCGCGCAGCGTGACCGAGTCGACGTAGCCCTGGGCGCCGGCGGCGACCAGGAACTGGATCATGAGCTCCTCGGAGGGGGCCTCCACGATGTTCACCACGTCGTACGGTCCGAGCGTCATGAAGTAGGTGATCTTCAGACCCTTCTTCTGGAACTCGGCAAAGATCTGGTCTCGCGCCTTCAGCGACTCGGCCGGATGGGTCTTCGCGAGCGCGGTTAGTCGACCGAGCAGGATGTAGGTCGGCATGCCGCGGGGATTCGACTACGGTTACTTAATCGTGGACGTCCGGTGCCGCGAGCCTTCCGGCGTTCCGGACCGGGCGCGCCGCCGCCCCGCCGGGGCGCGCCTCGACCCGGGGCCCCGCGGGCCGGTCCGCGGCGACCGCGGAGTCGAGAGCCAATCCACGACCTCGGTCCGACCTTGTTCCGTGGCGAGGTCGAGCGCGGTCTTACCACCCTCCATCGCGGCGTCGACGTCCGCGCCGGCCGAGACCAGTAGGCGCACCATGGACAGATCCCCCGAGTACGCCGCCGCCTGAAGTGCGGTCAGTCCCCCGTGGCTCCGGTGATCGGGGTCCGCGCCCGCAGCGAGAAGGGTCCGCACGAGACCGACATGCCCCCCCGCAACGGCGGCCTCGAGCGGCTGGTTGCCGATCCCGTTCCGCGCGACGGCATCGATCGGCGCGTGGCGCTCGAGCAACTCCCGGGCGATCTCGCCCCGCCCAAAGTGGGCGGCGAGATGGAGGGGCGTCCATCCGTCCGGGCTGAACGAGCCCACGAGCGGCGGGTGTGCGAGGAGCATCCGCCGCACCAGTTCCCGGTCGTCCAAGATCGTGGCCTCATGGATCGATGGGCGGGCGCCTCGGTCCTTGAGGAGTGCGGCGATCTCCGCCGCCCCCGCGTACCCGGCGGCGGTCAGGGGACCCAGCCCATCCGGCCCGACCGAGGTGGCGAGGGTCGGGTCCACGTCGAGCATCTGACGGCAGCGGACCGCATCCTTCGCACGGACCGCGTCGAGGAACTCCGAGAAGCTTGGCGGTCGTGCTCGCACGGCCGCGGTTCGGGATCCGCGGGGCTTGAACCTGTCGGACACCGGCGTATCCCTATCCGGCTCCGACATCATGCCCCGCAGACGCCGGGCCAGGTGGTCGGCGTTGTATCCGGCGGGGGAGGAGCGCGCGATCACCCCGGCGACGGCACGCAGGCGCGTCGTGTCCCGACCCCACGCGCCCGGCCCCGGCGCCATCGCGCGAAGGATCCGGCGGAGCGAAGCGTCGTCGATCCTCGCGGGTCGCCCCGATGGGGACCGGGTCCGTAGTCCGTCTGCGCCGAGGCGTCGATACCGGTCGATCCACCGGCGGACGGTCTCCGGTCCGATCCCGAACCGCTCGGCGAGGACCTCGCGGGAGACCCCTCCTGTCGCGAGTGCGACCACGATGACCCGGGTATCGAAATCGGCCGTGCGGCTCCCGGATCGGCGCGTCATCGGGACCGGCCCGGGCAGGCGGCGGCGCTACAAATCGGTCGTGCGGAGTTCGACCGCCGGTGGGCGCGGCGTCGCGGCGGCAACCGGTCAGTCGATCCGGTTCGAGATCAGGAACTCGTTCCCGTCCGGGTCCGCGAAGGCCGCCCGGACGAATCGGCCCTTGGGCGTGTCGAACGGGGTCGGCTCCACGGTGATCTCGCCGCCGCGGCGGGCGATCTCAGCACAGGCGGCGGCGGGGTCCGGATGGCGAAAGATCACGCCTGAGACCGTGCCGGGCTCGCGACCCCCCTCCCCCGGCCGCATCACGTGCATCGCCAGGAGGGTCGACGTATCGGGGATTGCGAAGACCGCCCGGCCCAGGGTCTCGTCGTACTGGAGCTCGGCGAGCCCGAGGACGTCCCGGTAGAACGCTCGTGCCTTCGCCGCGTCGCGGATGTGGATCGTGATCGAATGCAATCCGGTGATCGCGGGCTCCATGGTCCGGCGACCCGCCGCGGGGGGTTAACCGTTGCGCGACCTCGTCGCGCGGGCCGCGGATCCCGGGACCCCGGGCGTCGCGCGTTCGGGCCGCCGCTCGTCGGTCCGGTCGGACCGGAGCAGGTCGGCGAACGCTCGGAGGATCGGGAGGACGGTGTCGACGTCGCTCGAGGGTCCCACCACCAACACGACGAACGCGTCCCTCCCGCTCGCGAGGATCAGCGTGCGCGAGTCCTCGGCGCCGACCACGATCCGCTCCGGTGGTGCGCGGCGCAGTTCGCGGCTCGCCGTTGCGGCGGCCCCGAGGACCGTCGCCCACATGATCGCGAACGTCTCCGCGTACACGTCCGGCGGGAGGTCGGCGTACAGGACCCGACCGTCGCGGGCGACGAGCGCGCTCGCGAGTCCGTTCGTTCGACTCCGCAGATCCCGGATCATCGCCGCCGGGCTGGCCGTGGACATCATGCCGCTCGCCCCATCGCGTTCATCTCACTCGTTCCCCCTTTCCCGGTGTCCGCGGCGTCGCCCGGGCCTCCCCCGACCGGTCGAAGGGCGAACGGGGCCCGCGCCTCCCGGGGGCCGGGGTCGCCGGTCGTCCCGGGGCGAGGGGAGTCGGGGCCGATGCGGTGGACCATGAGATCGGTCGGGACCGGACGACGGCCGGTCGGGACCCCCGCGCACGGAGCCTGGGAGATCGCGACCCCGGCACGCGCGCGCATGGGAAGGGATGGTCGCCCGGGGTTCTTAGAACCTCACGTCGCGTGGGTCGATTTTCCCGGCGGTAGCGCGGGACGCGATTCGCGTGAACCGGCGGAGCCTCCCGGTCGGGACTCGCTCGACTCCCGGCCTGCGGGGCTCGGATCCGGTCGATCGATCGGCCGCCCGGTGATCCGGAATCCGTGCGCCAGCGCAGCCGCAGCGCTCCTCCGACACCGCGACCGGCCTCGGTCCCGATGCGCCCCCGGGCGTCCGCTCGGCGACCGATCGCCCGATGCCGTGGATCCCGCCCCGGAGGTCCGGAGGTAGTCCGCGGACGGTTCAGGGCGGGAGCCCGAGGTCCCGATGGGGGTCGCCGACCATCTTCCGAGGCACGACGATCCGGTCGAACTCCTCGGCGCTGATGAAGCCGCTCGCGATCGCGGCGTCGCGCAGGGTCGTACGGTGCTCCGTCGCGCGGTGGGCGATCTCCGCGGCCTTGTCGTAGCCGATGACCGGGCTGAGCGCCGTGACGAGCATGAGCGACTCGTTGACGTACCGGGCAACCCGCGCTTCGTCGAGGGCGACGTCCTCGATGCTGTACTTCCGGAGCATCACGGCCGCGTCGCCGAGCGTTCGCGCCGCGTGGAGCACGTTGTTCACGATGACGGGGCGCATCGTGTTCAGCTCGAAGTTGCCCTGGGAACCGGCGAAGGCCACGGCCGCATCCTCCCCGATCACCTGGATGCAGACCATCACCATCGCCTCCTCCTGCGTCGGATTGACCTTCCCCGGCATGATCGAGCTTCCCGGTTCGTTCGGCGGCAGGATCAGCTCGTGGAGGCCGGCCCTTGGGCCGGATCCGAGCCAGCGGAGGTCGTTCGAGATCTTCATCAGCGCGACCGCGAGCGAGCGCAGCGCCGCGCTCGTCGCGACGACCGCGTCCGCCGACGCCTGGGCGGCGTACTTGTTGGGCGCCGGGACGAACGGCCGGGCGGTCTGGCGTGCGATCTCCGCGCAGACATCGCGATCGAAATCGGCCGGGGCGTTGAGCCCGGTCCCGACGGCGGTCCCGCCGACCGCCAGCCGATACAGCCCGGGCAGCGAGGCTTCGACGAGGTGGAGGGCGTCGTCCAGCTGGACCGCATAGCCCGACCACTCCTGACCGACGGTGAGCGGAGTGGCGTCCTGAAGATGCGTGCGACCGATCTTGATGACGTCGACCCAGGCGCGCGCCTTTGCGGCGATCGCGTCGCGCAGCCCGCGGATCGCGGGCAGCAGGCGGTCGTGCAGCTCGAGCGCGATCGCGATGTGCATCGCGCTCGGGAACGTGTCGTTGGACGACTGCGACATGTTGACGTGATCGTTCGGGTGGATCGGTCGCTTGCTGCCGAGCGCCCCGCCGACCAGCTGGATCGCCCGGTTGCTGACCACCTCGTTCACGTTCATGTTCGACTGGGTCCCCGAGCCGGTCTGCCAGACGTAGAGCGGGAACTCCGCATCGAGCTTCCCGGCGACGATCTCGTCGCAGACCCGCGCGATCAGTTCGGCCTTCCACCCCGGAAGGAGCCCGTCGCGCGCGTTCACCACCGCGGCCGCCTTCTTCAGGTGGCCATAGGCCCGGTAGACGGCGATCGGCATGCGGTCGTTCCCGATCGAGAAATGGACGAGCGATCGCTGGGTCTGGGCGCCCCAGTAGTGGTCCGCGGGAACCTCGATCTCCCCCATCGAGTCGCTCTCGCGACGCACCCCCGTCCGACCGGTGCCGATCGGCAGGTCCAGAACCTGGGGCGGCCGGGCGTCATCGGAACCCTCGCTCATGGACCGGGGAGCGTGACGAACCGGCCCGGCGTAGTTCCGATGGCCAGGGCCCGGGGGCCCCGCGCCGAACGGGGGCCACGGGTCCGAGTCATCTCGTCCTTCCGATGGCGGCGGCGTACTTAGGCGTGGAGGGTCGACGCCGGATCGCCGGGTCCGTTCATCGCCTCCGGCGCGCGTCGACAACTCCTTGAAGCCGGCCGCGCCCTACCCGGTCCGATGGCCGCGGCCTTCTGTTCGAAATGCGGAGCTCCGATCCCGGCTGGAGCACAATTCTGCGCCGCGTGCGGGGCCCCGATCTCCGGGGGGGGACCGACTCCGCCGCTCGACTTCGGGAGCCCACGACCCTCGCCGACCGCTCCTCCTTCCGCCCCGGCACCGCCCCTCTCCGCCGCGCTCGGGGTCTCGGGCGCCCGCTTCCTCGTCCAGCACGTGCTGGTCGGACCGCGCCACAGCTATCGCGTCATGGATCACGAGAAGCGGCACCTCTTCAGCCTCGGGGAGAACGTCGCGGGCGAGCGGCAGGCGAATTGGAACTCCTTCTTCCAGCCGGCGCAGCCGGGCCAGCCTCGATTCCAGGTGCATTGGGGGCCCGGCCCCGCCCGCACGGTCTCGAACTTCTGGGGAGTCGAGGACGCCCACGGAAACCTGGTCGGGGCACTCGCTCTAGAGGTTCTCGGCGGCCAGGCCGTCGTGACGCTGTCGGAGGCGGGCGGCGCGCCCGTCCTCACGGTCCACGTGAACCGGGGGATGATGAGCCTCGAAGCCCGGGCGACGGCCCCGGACGGGCGGCCGCTCCTGGAAGCGCGAGGGGGCCTCGTCCACCACAACTTCTCGATCCACGACGCGCTCGGGACCGAGGTCGCGAAGATCCATGAGTCGTACGTCTCGGTGCGGGACTCGTACGAAGTGGATCTCGTGGGACCCGTGGACCCGGTGAACGCGGTGGTGTTCGCCGTCCTGATCGACCACTACAAGGGAAAGTAGCCGCTCGTCGGGGCGCCCCCACCTTCCTGCGTTCAGCGGCCGCACCACACGGATACCCCGCGGGGTTCTCCGCATCGCGTGGCGACGCGGAACGCCTGGGTCTCGAGCGCGCGAGCGTTCCGGGACGGGCCGCTCCGCGACGCGTACATCGGCGAGGGATGGAAGCGGCGGATCGTGTACGAGGTGCTCCGGACCCCCGCCCTCCTCCGCCGGGCCGGTGTGGTCGACCCGCCGGCCACCCCTCGCCGTCTGCTCCGCCGTCACCTCGAGGCGTTGCGCCGGGCCCTGCCGTGGGCGCCGCCGACGATCGCGCTCCACTTCGCCGCGTTGCGCAAGTTCGCCCGGTGGGCGCACAACCCGCTCGCGTCGGAGGTCGGGGCGTGGGCCGTCCCGTCCGGTTCCCCGAGCCACCGCCGGTGGCTCGATCGGGCCGACCTCGTTCGACTCTACCGCGGCGCTCGGGGCGCCGAGCGCGTGCTGATCTCGCTCGAAGCGTTCAACGGGCTCCGCCGCGTCGAGGTCCTGCGGCTGCGGGCGTGCGACGTGGACCTCGATCGCCACCGGCTGCGCGTGCTCGGGAAGGGGAAGAACGGCGGAAAGTGGCGGACGATCCCCCTGTTCCCCGAGACCGAGCGGGCGCTCCGGCGCGCCCTCCCGCGCCCGGGCGGAGACGAGCGGATCGTTCCTCGATCTCGGACCGGCGCGGACCTCCTGCTTCGGCGCGCCGCCCGTCGGGCCAGCCTCCCGGACCGGGAGATCCGCGTGTCGCACCATGACCTGCGCCGCACGTTCGGGCGGCTGTCCCACCAGGCCGGCATGGACCTCGTCCAACTGAAGAACCTGTACGGGCACGCTTCTCTCGACCAGACGGTCCACTACATCGGGATCGATGAGGACCAGATGCGCGCGGGGCTGGCGTCGTTCGCCCGCGTGCTCGATCCGCTGCTCCGGGGCCCTCGCCCGCGCCGGGCCCCGCGGGGCCGCCCGGGCCCCCGGCTCAGATCTGACGCCCTTCCTCGAGCTGGCGCGCGCGGATCCGGCGGAGCAGGAGGATCGACGTACCGGTGAGCAGGGCGGTCCAGAGGAGGACCCCGAGCAGGAGCCCGCTCCAGTCGAGCGCGGCCGAGGCGGTCCCGAGCACCACGGTGGCGGGGGTGCCGGAGTAGGCCTGGTACAGGAGCGAGGCGAGGTCGTTGAACGGCGAGCCGTACAGGAGCCAGCGAGGAAGCGCCACGTACGCCTGGGCGTTCCCCAAGGAGAACGAGATGAGCAGCGGGACGAACCCGACGAAGCTCGCGCTCCGCAACCCGAGGTAGTTGATCACGACCAGGATGAGGGTGACCGAGAGCGCCATGAAGAACACGCCGCCCAGGAGCGCCACGGCCAGGAGCCCGAGCGGATCGGCGGGCAGGAGGACGCTCCCGAACCGGCTCCCGAACATCCCGACCGTCGCACCGAGCAGCGCGAAGCTCAGCACGCCGCCGAGGATCGCCGATCCCCCGACGATCGACCCCAAGTAGCCTTCCGGCGTCAGCCGCGTGAACCGGAAGGCGTAGGCGAGCGCCGACGACCCGTACGTGAGCGAGTTCGCGATCGCGACGGCCAGCATGCTGAGCGAGAACAGCACGATGAGGGCGTACCACGAGGTGGTGTACGCCACGACCGTCGCGTGCGAGGGGCCGATCCCCTGGGACTCCACGAACGCGCCGATCGCGACCCAGAACGCCATGAAGGCGACCGCCCAGAACCACAGGAACGGGTTCGTGAGCATCGCCTTCGTGTACGGCCGCCACAGGTTCATGCGAGGGCCTCCACGAGCGCGTTCAGGCTGGTCGCGCTCTTCACCGGTCGGTCTCCGGCGTCGCGCGTGATCGAGAACGTCCCGAGCGACGTCTCCATCGTGGCGAGCGCGTCGGGGCGGGCCCCGCGCGTCAGGAAGAGCCGGTCGAGCTCGGCGACGGCGAACGGCCCGATGAGGCGACCCTCGAACATCAGCCCCAGCTGCCATCCGGAGAAGTGGACCAGCAGCTCGAGCTCGTGGGTGTTGAGCAGCACGTCCGCGGGGAGCTCCTGCAGGAGCCGTACGAACCGCCGTCGGCGGGTGAAGTCGACATTGTCGAACGGCTCGTCCAGGAGGACGGTCGAGGCCCCGAAGCTGACCGCGAACAGGTTCCCGAGCATCTTCTGCTGGCCGGTCGAGAGCTGGTAGATCCGCTTCCCGAGCACCTCGTCGAGCTCGAATTCGTGGAGGCGCCCGAGCATCTCGGCCGGATCCCCGCCCTTCAGGCGGGCGATCACCCCGACGACGTCGCGGACGGGCAGCGAGATCAGCCGGTACACCTCGGCGAGATTCGTCGAGAGTCCCGTGGCGCCGCGGATCGAGCGTACGTCCTGGCCGTCGAGCGTCACGGAGCCCGAGGTCGGTCGCTCGAGCCCGAGGATCGTGCGAATCAGGGTCGTTTTCCCGCTGCCGTTCGCGCCCACGATGACCATCTTCCCGTGGTCGATCCGCAACCGGACGCCCCGCAGCGCCGGAGCCGCGGCCGGGGGGAATCGGACATCGAGGTCCCTCACGTCCAGCACGTCCGGCCCATGGGCCGGCCGCACCTTCTATCCCCGCGAAAGTCCAGCCGTTGAACTCGGTCCCGCGTCCGGAGGGTTTCGGGTGGCCGCGAGGCGCCCGAGGGCTTGGGTCAGGTCCTCGTAGGTCGCGAGCCCCTTCGGCGTGATCTCGACGCGAACGCGGGGGCCGCCGAGGGTGAACACCATCCGGCTCTCGAGATAGCCGGCCGACGCGAGCTGGTCGAGATGATGGCTCAGGCTGCCCTTCGACGTGCCCGTCAACTCGAGCAGCTCGGAGAAGCTCAAGTGGCGGTTGATCCCGAGGGAGAGCAGGATCAGCAGCCGGACGGAGTTGCGCAGGGACTCCTGGAGCAGGAAGCTCCCGACGGCGCGCAGTCCGGGCTCGGCCGGACCCGGGGGCTCAGGGTCGGGCATCCGGGGTCATCTCCTCCGCCGCGTGGAAGAGCGCGTAGGCTCCCGAGAACGCCCAACCAACGGTCGCGATCAGCCAGAGCACGGCGTAGAGCCCCTGGTTGTTCGTGAGCACGAGGGCGATCGCCGAGCCGACCACGCTCGTCGCATAGGTCGCTACCGCGAGGGCCGCCTCGGGCGGCGGCCGCCGGAACCACGCGCGGACCTGCACGAGCAGCCAGAGCACGACCCCGCCGAGGGCCGCGTCGAGGACGAGCAGACCGGCGTACGAGCTCACGTAGCTGACGCCGAACACCAACGCGGCGAGCGCGAAGCCCACCGCGAGCACCTGGAGGAAACGACGCCGCGAGATCGCGCGGCCCTCGATCGTGTCCCGCAGCCGCGCAGCGCGGGCCGACTGGGTGAACGCCCACGACGTGCCCCAGCAGGCGAGCCCGATGACCGCGACGAGGAACGCGTAGTAGAGGACGAGCTCGACGTTGGTGGTGGGGGCGAGGGGCCCCGTGAGCACCTCGGGGATGATGAAGAACCCCGCCAGGGCGGCGGACCAGATCAGATAGTAGACGCCCCACGCTCGGCGCAGGAGGTACCCCTGGAACACCAGGGCCACCCCGGCGAGCCGGTCGAGCTCCTCGAGACGGACGGCTCCGCTACCGTCCGTCTCGGGCGCCCGCGCGTCGGGTGAAGATGCCCCGCTCCCCGATGCCACGGCCTTGCTCCCGCGCCGGCCGGACGGCCCGCCGGTTGATATGGTCGGGCCCGAATCCAGTTCGGATGCCGGACCCGCCGCGTCGGCGGCTGTCGATCGAGGACTTTCGACCGTCCACGCTGGACGAGATCGTCGGCCAGCCCCTCGCGGTCGCTCGACTCCGACGGATCCTGGCCGGTGTGCACGGCGGGACCGTCGTGCCCCCCCACCTATTGTTCCACGGACCGCCCGGCGTCGGGAAGACGGCGGCCGCCCGGGCGTTCGGACGCGCTGCGCTCGGGGAGTTCTACGAGGCGAATTTCAGTGAGCTCAAGGCGTTCGACAATCGGGGCCATTCGCATCTGCCCGACATCATCTCCAACTCTCGCACGGCTCCGCCCGGGGGTGCGCCGTTCCGAATCCTGTTCTTCGATGAGCTCGAGTCGCTCTCTCCCGAGGCGCAGAGCGACCTGCGCCCCGCGCTGGAGGGCGAGGGCGGATGGTCCACGTTCATCCTGGCGTGCAACGATCTCCACGGCATCGGGAAGGCGCTCCTCTCGCGCTGCACGGTGCTCGAATTCTCTCCGGTGGGGCCGGAGGGGATGCGCCGGATCCTGGAGATCGCGATCGCGAAGACCCCGTTCCGCCTGGACGCGACCGAGATCGATGCGATCATCGAGCGCGCCGATGGGATCCCCCGCGAGGCGATCAAGCTCCTCCTCGAAGAGGGCGGGGCCCGGGCCAGCCTGGCCTGAGCGGGCCCGGCCAGGACCGGCGCCCCGACCTATCGAAAGTACCGGGCCACGACGAGCAGGTAGACGAACAGAAAGAGCAGGACGATGAATCCGAGCGAGAGGATCCCGCCGCTCAGACCGAAGCTGATCAGCTCGAACAGGACGAACACGAGCGACAGGACGTAGGCCCACATCCGGAGGTTCCAGAGGCCGAGGGCGAGACCGAGCAGCACGAGCCCTACCACGAGGCCGACCAGTCCGGCCACGGGTCCCCCGACCCCTAAGAAATGCGACGGCAGTCCCACGATCGCGAATCCGGATGCCCCCGCCAGCAGAAGGGCGCCGCTCACGAGCAGCAGGAACCCGAAGATCCCGATCAGGATCGCGACGATCGTTACGCCGAGGGGCCGTCCTCGCGGGTACGGAGCGTAGCTCATCGGCGAATTCCCCGTCGACTTAGGCGGTTCCCGTTACTTCTGTCCTCGCATGCCCACAGGCCGGCAAGGGGGACGCGCGATCGCCCGGCCGGACCGGCTCTCGCCGGCGCGCCGGGCGTTCCCGGGGTCCGTTCCGCCGTCCCGCCGCGTCCGGAGGCGTACCTCCGCCTCACCCGTCGAGACGAGCCCCGAACCGTCCGCCGTGGCTCTGCCCTCGGAAACCCTATGGCCATCCGGGCCTTCGGGCCCCCGAGCGAGGCGATTCGCTTGACCGACTCGACCCGAGTCCCGGGGTCGCTGCACGCCGGCGCGTCCTCGGCGAGCGCCGCGCGAGATCCTCCGGCCCGGAGGCCCCATGGCGGTCGTTAAACCGGTGATCCTGCGGAGCCTCCAGCGCGGGCTGCGGAATCTGTCGGGGGAGAAGTCACCGGTCATCGCCGGTCACAAGCTGCTCTACCGATGCAACCTCGAGTGCAAGATGTGCCCGTTCTGGCGCCGGGAGGACGAGGAGCTGTTGAAGCTCCCGGACGAGATCCGGATCATGGACGCGCTCGCGAGGGCCGGTGTCTCCTTTCTCGGCTTCGAGGGCGGAGAACCGCTGCTGCGGAAGGACGTCGGCGAGATCCTCCGGGAGGCGCATGCGCGGTTCCATACCTCGCTGGTGACCAACGGGTGGCTGCTCGAGCATCGCCTTCCCGAGATCGCGGAGCACCTTGACCTCCTGTTCGTCTCGCTCGACGGCATCGGCGAAACGCACGACCGCCTGCGAGGGATACCGCGCTCGTTCGAGCGCGCGGTGCAGGGCATGCGCGCCTCGCGGTCCGAGGTCCCCACGGTGATCAGCCACACCGTCACGAAGGACAACCTCGACCACGCGGAGAAGGTCGTCGAGCTCGCGGAACATCTGGACATCGGGCTGACGGTCCAGATCGCCTACGATTACACGACCGCCGACCCGATGTCACCGCAGCGGGCCCGGCTCCGACCGACCATCGAGCGGCTGCGGGATCTGCGCAAGAGCGGCGCGCCCCTCATGGAGTCGGTGGAGTACTTCGACGCGATCCTGAACTCCTGGTACGGCGGCACTCCGTGGCGCTGCAAGCCCTGGCTGACGATCAACATCGATCCGTCGGGTCGGATCGTGCTCCCCTGCTACGTGCTCCAGGAGTACCACGGGAGCCTTCCGGTCTGGGAAGTCGACGTCCGCAGCCTGTGGAA
>DATJRX010000031.1:0-30027 GCA_035504395.1 Thermoplasmata archaeon
GCGTCGAGGACCTGCCGAGCCGTCGCGTTCGTGATCTGGCCGTAGGCGCTCCGGTACGCCGGGTAGTTCGCGGACGGCGGCGGGGTCCCGCCCCCGATCGTGGCGTTCCACGCCGTGAGGAACGCCGCGGGCGGGCCCCAGAGGAGCGATGCCGACCCGTTGAGGCCGACCAGGACCGACGGGGAGGCGGCGAGCCCGCCGGCGACGACCCCGACCGCGAGCTCGGCCTGTCCGACCAGGTAGCTCGCGTAGCCCGTGTAGACCGACGCGACGGAGCTCACCTCGACGAGCGAGCCGTCCGACCGGAGGGCCGCGGTCACGTTGAGGACGACGCGCTGCGCGTTCGCGTCGGTCATGTTCGGCCCGACCAGGAGGATCGTCGACGACGACCCGCCGGTCGAGTTCGGGAACAGCCGGGCGAGCTCGGCGCTGGCGAGAGCGCTCGCCGAGTTCGAGGGGGTCGTGTCGGTCGAGTTGGTCGTGACCGAGCCGATCCGAGAGAGGAACGGGACCGCGATGACGAGGAGCACGATCCAGAAGATGATCGGGTACCAGGGATGCCGCAGGATCCCCCGCGCCATCCCGCCGAACAGCCGCGTGCCGGCGGGCCCGCGCCCCGACGCGCTCACGGCCGGCCGACGGAGGGCCGAAGATAACCGTAGCGGCGGCCGAGGTTCCCGTCCGCTCCCGGGGAGCCGGGGGGGGACTCGCCCCCGACGCGGGCTCACGGTTCGGGCCGGGGCGGGGCGCCGCTCGGGGGCGCGGGGGGGCTCGACCCGCCGCGTTGCCAGAGCGGAGGGAACCGTGAGGGCGCCACGAACACCCGGGTCCCGTCGACGACCCAGCCGTGCCGCACCGCAGTGACGTCGCCCGAGTCGTACCGGGCGATCCCCGTGGCGATCAGCTCGCCGGCGCGGGAGACGAGGGCGACCTGCTGACCGGCCGAGAACGGGCGGGGCACCTCGAGGATCCCGCCCCGCGCGAGGCCGGCGCCGTGCGCCAGCGCGCTCGCCGCCGACTCCTTGACGACGATCCGGGGGAACTCGCGCCAGACCTCCTCGATCGGGTGGAGCATCGCGAGGAGTGGGCCGGGGTTCCCCTCGGCCCGTCGCGCGACCGCGTCCGCGAGCGCGAGCAGCGAGACGCTCGCCGCCTCCGTGAACGGCCCGTTCCCGATCCGCCGGAGCTCCGCGAGGTGGGCGCCGATCCCGAGGGCCTCGCCGACGTCCACCGCGAGGGTGCGCACGTAGGTCCCCGAGTCCGCGACGACGTCGATCAGCGCCGACTCGCCGTCCGACTCGAGGCGCACGAGCCGATGGATCGTCCGGATGCGCCGCTCCCGCTTCACGGCCGACCGGACGGGGGGCGTCTGGTAGACCGGGCCGACGAACTCCGCGAGCACTCGGTCGAGCTCCTTCGGCGGGACCCGCCCGTGCAGCTCCACGACGCCCACGTACCGCTTCGGGAACTCGAGCACGAGGGGCAGGAGCTTGAGGGCCGGTCCGACGCCGATCCAGAGAAGGCCCGAGACGTTCGGGTCGAGCGTCCCCGCGTGCCCGGCCCGGTCGACCCCGAGGAGGTCGCGGACCCAGGCGGTCACCTGGTGCGACGACGGCCCCCGGGGCTTGTCGACCAAGAGGAACGCGCCCGCGGCGATCCGTGCCCGGACCGGGTCCTCGGCCGGCGCGGTCATCGGCCGCCGGTGAGGAACGCGACGATCTGGTCCGCGACGCCGTCCGGGGGAAGGTGCGTCGAGTCGACGGTGAGGTCCGGTCGCTCCCGTTCGAGGTCGATCCCGTAGTACTCCCGATAGCGCCGCCGCTCGCTCTGTTCCCGCTCCGCGACCCGCCGGGCGGCCTCCGCCTCGTCCTGGCCGTCGCGGCGGGCGACTCGCCGGACCCGTTCCGCGAGCTCCGCGGTGACCACGACGTACGCGACCGGCGTCCCGGCGCGCCGGCAAAGGATCCCCTGGATCCGGCCGTCGAGGAGCCGCCCCGGCGTGGCGACCGCCTGCATCGCGCGGTCGAGCGCACGGTCGACCTCGGGGTGGACCTCGGCGTATCGCCCGAACGCCTCGACGTCCATCCCGCGGCGAGCGGCCTCGGCGCGGAACGCGTCGCCGGCCGACGTGTAGATGAGCCCCAGCCGGTCCGCGACCGTGCGGCCCGCCGTCGACTTCCCGCTCCCCGGGGGTCCCCCGAGCGCGACGACGCGATCGATCACGCCGAGCCACCGGCCGCCAGGGCCGGCGACGACGGCTCGGGGGGCAGGCGCTGCAGGTGCCGCCGCAGCCAGTAGTTCTTCAGGATCCGGCGGAACACGAGCGAGAGCGGCACGGTGTACAGGCTGAAGATGAAGAACCAGAGCGGGAAGTAGCCGAGGATCTTGTCGGTGTAGAGGTTGATCGACGTGCCGCCGAGGCTCACGGTCTGCTGGGCCTTGGTCGCCGCCTCGATCACGAGTCCGATCCAGGTGTAGATCAGGATCAGCAGGAACCAGGTGATCGCCATTCCCTTGAACTGCGCGATCGACACCTCGCTCGACAGGCGGGTGAGCCGCTCCTGGTGGGGCTTGAGCGCGGCGATGCGGTCCTTCTTGCCGGATCGCAGCGCCTCCATCTGCACCTTCCGGAACGCCGCGCTCCACTTCTGGACCTTGGCGGCCTTGATCCAGTCGGTGGTGTAGTTGTACGCGAACGCGGTCACCAGCATCTCGAGGGCGCCGGCGATCGCCATCGTCAGCAGGATGTAGTCGCTCTGGAACCCGATCGCGTAGTAGAGCGGTCCGCTCGAGGGCAGGCCGAGCGTGTTGGGGCCGACGCCGAAGGCGCCGGCGAGCGAGTTCCGGGCCGAGGTGTCGATGATCATGAGGAGGCCGAGCATGCCGAGGAACACGTAGACGAACGTCGAGACCTTGAACGTCGGACCGGCCGGGCGGGCCGCCGGGGCCGGCGCCGCCCCCGCCTCGGTCCCGGAGCTCTCCTCCTCCTCGTCGCCCTCCTCGTCGGCCGGCGCGGCCGCGGGGGAGGTCGACGGCAGGGGCTCCTCGTCGGTCGGCATCGCCTACGACTCGCCTCCGAGGAAGCGGCGGAGCAGCGGGTTCATCTCCATCAGCTGCTCGCGGCCCATCGCCTCATAGAGGTTGATGATGATCCCGACCATCAGCAGGACTCCCGTCCCGGAGGCATTGCCGAGGGTCCCAATGAGGTCGGCGCCCGCGGCCAGCGCGCCGACCGCGGCCCCCGAGATGACGGTGATGACGGGAATGTACCGCTCGAGGACGCGCCGCAGCACCCGCGGCTCTCTACGGAACCCGGGGATCTGCATCCCGGACGCCTCGATCTGCTTCGCGACCGCCTCCGGCCCCATGTTGGTGGTCTGGATCCAGAACTTCGCGAACAGGATCGAGCCGCCGACCATCGCGCCGAAGTAGACGGCGACGTGGACCAGGCCCTGCCACCACGTGTGGCCGACCAGGTAGACCCCGTACGCCTGGTAGTTCAGGATCGGTAACAGCCACGACTCGAGGCCGTTGACCGTCGAGAAGTAGTAGGCGCCGCCCGTCAGCGGCTGCGTCTGACTCACCCCCATCGCCGTGGCCTGCGTCGCGGTCGGGTACGATCCGATCCACCACTGATGGCCGATCAGCGGGAAGTGGATCAGGGTCGGGTTCGTCCAGAGGAGGATCGTGAAGACGGAGACGTTGGCGAGCAGCGCGCTCATCAGGATGACCGGGATGTTCGAGGCGTAGATCAGCCGCAACGGGTAGCGGCCGCGCGCGCCGCGCGCCTCGGCGTGCGAGAGCGGCAGCTCGATGCGCGTCGATTCGGTCCAGGCGACGAGGAAGAAGATCGCCGCGGTGCCGATGAGCGCGATCAGCGGGTTCGGCGCCTTTAACAGGACGACCTCCCAGCCGCCGCTGGCCATCTGGCTCGCCGATAAGTGGGTGAGGACGTAGAACATCTTGGGGATCGTGCCGCTCGGCGGATTGCCGACCGAGACCGGCGAGGTCGGCGTTTGCGGGATCCAGTTGATCGTTCCCTGGACGATCTGCTGCGACACGCCGGCCGCGATGAACAGCGAGATCCCGCTGCCGATCCCCCACTTCGAGACGACCTCGTCCATCAGGAAGACGAGGTAGCTCCCGAAGACCAGTTGGGCGATGATGATCGTGTTCGCCAGCAGGAGACCGTTCCCCGCCGACGCGTTGCCGAGGCTCGTCACCAGGCCCGCCGAGGGGGTGAGGTAGCCGTACACCTGGGGGACCGCCTCGATGAAGATCATCGCGACGACCAGCACCTTCTGCGTGCCCTGGTAGGTCCCCTTGTCCTCGTCGTCGGTGAGGTCGAGGTTGATGATCTTCGCGCCGGTGAACAGTTGCATGATGATCGACCCGGTGACGATCGGGCCGATCCCGAGGTGCATGAGCGTCCCCTGCGCCCCGGCGAGGATCGCGCGGTAGCTCGCGAACAGGTCGATGACGGTCGCCTGGTCGACGCCGAAGAGGTAGATGTTCGTGAGCAGGAAATACATCAGCAGGATGCCGATGGTCCAGGCCATCTTGGTCCGGAAATGGACGTGGCCCTTCGGCTGGGAGACCGCGGGCATCCGCGACGTGATCGGTTTCAATCCGTAGAGCCGCGACTTCGGTCCCGAGTACGACAGCCCCAGGTAGAGCAGGCCCATCACGACGAAGACGACGGCGACCGCGAGGCCGAGCGCGATCGGGGTCGGGTGGCCCCAGTACCAGATCAGCGCGAGAAATCCGATGCCGACGACCGCCAGCGCGATCGCCCAGCGGTTATCGCGGGGGATCTCCTCGTCGGCCATCGGGCGCGGTTCGACCCCGACCGGCGATTATATAGTCTACGGGGGAGGCGCGCCCGCCGCGGACTCGACCACCGCGACCTTCTCCCGGGCGTGGCGGGTGGCGTGCGCGACGATCACCTTCCACGTGCGGGAGCTCGACCCCTTGCCGAGCAGGCGGTCGATCCCCATCTTCCCGAGGTCGGCGACGTACGCCTCGCCGTCCCGGGAGAGCGCGCCCTTCGCCTCGAGCTCGGGGAGGAAGCGGTCGAGGTCCCCGACGTTCAGCGAGGTCGGCCGGGCGACGATCGCGGCGGGTCGCTTGAACCCGTGGCGCCCGAAGTGGTCGGGCGCGTAGATCAGCATCGACTTGAACTTGTACTTGTGGAGGCCCGCGTTCCCCCGCCCGCCCTGCTTGCCCGCGCCGCGGCCCGCCTTGATCCCCCGGCCGTGGGTGCGGAGCCCCCGGAACTTGCGCGTGCGGCTCGGCATCGTTCCCCTCCTACAGCATCCGTCGCGCGAGGTCGTTGATCGATCGCCCGCGGTACCCGAGCGCGCCGCCGAGCGAGAACGGCTTCTTCGTCGAGCGCCACCCGCCCTTCGGAGCCCGGAGGCGGAAGAGGGGGCGCAGACCCGGGACGGACGGGAGCCCCTTCTCGGCGACCGCGCGCGTCAGCTCGCTCAGGTCCTTCGCGCGGAGCTCGTCGCCCAGGACGCGGTCGGTGATCGCGTGGCCGCCGAGCGTCTCGCCGCGCTGCTGGAGCAGGAGCCCCACGGTGTCGGGCTCGGCCTCGCCCCACGTGACGTAGCCCTGGACCTTCGAGAGCATCCCGCGGAACGCCGCCGCCTCGGGGACGACGGTCGCATGGTTCGGCCGGGTCAGATGCAGGAACTGGAGCGTCTCGACGACGTCGTGCCGCGCATGGATCGTTCCCCGGACGCGCACCACCATCCACGCCATCTTCCTACCTCCGCGTCCCGCCCGCCGGACGGCGCCCGGGCCCGGAGCTCGGACCGCCGGGTCCGCCGCGGCCCGGCGGCCCGCGTCCCGGAGGCCCGCGGCCCGGCGGCCCGCCGCGGCCGCCCGGACGGCGGCCGCCCCGTCCGCCGCGCACCGGCCGCACGCCCTCCTCCTTCGGCGGGAGGATGGACGTGCCGACGGCGCCGCGGACGATCTTGAGCCGCTGGGCGTCCTCGGGGGGGACCTTGAGCTGGGAGAGCGCGACGAGCGTGCGGTACGCCGCCTGGGCGTAGTTGACGGTCGTCTTCGAGTGGCCGTCGGTGTAGCCCCACGCGTCGGTGATGCCGGCGAACCGGAGGACCGGCTTCGCGACGTCGCCGACCGCGAGCCCGACGCCGCGCGGCGCGGGCTTGAACGTCACGACCACCGAGCCCGCCCGCCCGTGGACCTGGAACGGCAGCGAGTGGGCGCGCCCGCACCCGCACTCCCAGCTGCCGCACCCGCGGGAGATCTCGACGAGGCCGAGCTTCGCCCGGTCGATCGCGCGCCGGATCGTCGGACCGACCTCGCGGCCCTTCGCTCGGCCGAGGCCGACGAACCCGTCGCCGTTCCCGACGACGACCGTCACGGCGAACTTGAACCGGCGACCGGAGTCGGTCATCCGCTGGACCATGTTGACGTCCAGGACCTCGTCGTGCAGGCCGGGGAGGAGCTTGTCGACGATCTGCGGCTCGCGCAGCGGGAGGCCCGTGGCGAGCGCCTGGCCCATGGTCGTGATCTCGCCCGCCGCGACCCGCTTCCCGAGCTCGGTCTTGGGGACCCAGGGCGGCGCGGGCGCCGCGCCCGGCGGGCCGCCCGACGGGCCGTACGACGGTCCGCTCATGCCGCGGCTCCCGCCGGCTTCACGAGCGCGGGCACTTTCGTCTTGTAGGCCTCGAGCGGGTTCGGCAGCGGCTTCGCGAGGTGTGTCCCGTTGAGCCGGTCCGAGGTCGGGAACCCGCCCTCGCCGTGCGGGATCTCGATCCCGGCGTCGAGGAGGCCCTTCAGCGCGGCCGAGAGCCGGCCGCCCTCGGTCGGGTGACGGAGTCCGGCGTCGAGCACCGCGTGGTCCGTCCCCGCGGCGCGGGCCCTCAGTCCGGCGAGGTAGGCGGTGAGGTAGGCCGCCGGCGTCGACGCGAGGCTCCCGGGCGGGAACTCGACGCCGCCGAGCTCGCGGCTGTCCGCGGCCGCGACGACCCGGTCGCCGGTGGGATCGTAGGCCACGAGCGCGACCCGGACCCGGCGGTCCGTGAACCGCACGACGGCGCGGGCGCGTCCCGACTTGAGCAGGCGGAGCCGGACCCGGTAATCGGTCTTGCCCTCCCGGCGGCGCCGGAACGGCACGCGGTAGCGCGGCCCGTCGCTCATGCGCGCTCCGAGGGCAGGTGCCCCGCCAGGCGGAGGTTTACGAGGAGGTGCGCGCGGCTGCGGAACATGCCGCCCTTCGCGCGCCGGTAGAACTCGCGGTACACGCCCGGCGGGAGCTTCTTCTGGTCGCGGAGCTCCCGCAGGAGATCGCGCTGGGCCCGGATCCGACGCATCCAGCGGTCCTTCTTCGGGAGCCGCGCCCGCGGCGTCCCGCGGCGCGAGCCCGGTCCGGCGTGGCGGCCCTTCGCGAGCTCCTTCGCCCGCCGCCGGGCGCGCACCCGGGAGGTGCCGCGGACGCGTCCCCGGCGGATCACGCCGGCCTTGATCGCGCTGCGGACGTCGCTGCGCGTCACGGCATCGGCGAGCTCCTCCTGGCTCGACGGATCGATCCAGACCCGGCCCTCGCCGCACTTCAGCAGCGCGGCGGCGAGCCGGCGCTGGTTCGAGAGATCGGGCATCGTCCTACGCCTCCCGTTCCGAGGTCACGATCGGGTTGAGCACATGGATCCCCTTGCGGCGCGCGGCGTCCTCGAGCGTGAGGCGGCGCCGGGTGCCGACGGTGCGCGCGATCACGGCCGCCTCGTGCGCGGGGTCGAGCGCGTCGATCTCCGCCGGGGTCCGGACGATCACCGGGCGGAAGCCGTTCGGGGCGAGCCCCCGGACGGCCGCGGGCGATCGGTAGCCGATGCTCACGACCTGGGGGCGGTAGCCATAGTGGCGGCGCTGCTTCGACTGCAGTCCGCGCGGACGGCGCCACTGGCCGTCGCGCCCGATGCGCCAGTAGCGGTTCGCGGCCTGCCGGCCAAAGACCGGGCGGCGGCGGTCGAGCGTCCGTCGGAGCGAGAGGAGCCGCTGACGCTGGGGCGCGAGCGCGGCGCGCCGCGGCGCCTTCACCTCCTCGGGGGCGGCCTTCTTCTCGGTCTCCGCCTCGGGCTTCGGCTTCGCGGCCGCCGCCGGGCGGCGCGCGCGCGTCTTGGGCGCGGCCGGGGCCGCGGCCGTCTCTTCGTCCGCCATCAGGCCCCCTCCTTGAGGTGCGCGCGCTCGATGAGGTAGATGCCGTCCTGGAAGACCCGCGGATCGTAGTCGCGGATGTGGGTCACGCGCTCGATGTTCGCCGCGCTCTGGCCGACCTGCTCCACGTCGTGGCCCGAGAGCGTGACGATCTCGCCCTCGACCGCGGCTTTCGTGCCGGGGCGCAGCCGGGTCGTGCGCGGGAACTTCTCGCCGAGGAAGTTCTCGATCACGAGCTCCTCGCCCCGGACGGAGACCTTCATCGGGAAGTGCGCCGCGACGACCTTCATCCGCGCCTCCACCCCCCGGGTGAGACCGCCCGCGAGGTTGCGGACGTGCGCGGCCCAGGTCTTGAGGAGCGACTGCGAGCGCTTGCGCTCGGCCGGGATCCGGAGGAGGAGCGTGACGGTCCCCGGAGCGACCGAGAGCTCGATCACGTCGGCGGGGAACGGCCGCGCGACGGACCCGAGCGGTCCCTTCGCCGTCAGCACGCCCCCGGCGACCGAGAACGTCACGGACGGAGGCACCTCGATGACCTCGCGCGCGCGGTCGGGATCAGTAGACATAGGCGAGCAGCCGACCTCCGATCTTGAGCTCCCGCGCCTGGCGGTGGGAGAGCACGCCGCGGTGCGTCGAGAGGACGAGGATGCCGAAGTCCTGGGCGGGGAGGAACCGGGCCTCGTAGCGCTCGAGCCCGTGGTACGGCACCGCGAGCCGGGGCTTGATCACGCCGCAGGCGTTGATGCGGCGGGAGAGGCGGACGTCGTAGGTCCCGCCGCGGCCGCCCGGGATGAACGTGAACTCCACGATGTACTGGTGCTCGCGGAAGATGCGGAGCACCTCGGCGATGAGGCGCGAGGTCGGGGCGATGTCGACCTTCGGCTGGCCGTCGGAATCGGCGTGGCCGAGCGTCACCAGCGCGTCGTTGAGCAGGTCCTGTCGCACGATCCTCCCCTCCTACTGGTACTTGCGGAACCCGAGGTCGACCGCGACCTCGCGGAAGCACTGGCGGCACAGGTGCAGGCCGTAGCGGCGGACGATCCCGCGCTTGCGGTCGCAGCGCAGGCAACCGTCCTTCCGTCCGAAGTGCTTCTTGGGCTTCATCTCACTCCAGCACCTTCACCTGGAAGCTCGTCTCGAGGAACGCGCGGGTCTCGGACGGGGTCGATCGAAGGGAGTTCGGGATCGGTCGCGAGCGGGCCCGGCGCGCCCGGACGCGGTAGCCCGTACGCCCGAGCTCGACCGCGATGTCCATCCCGTGGATGCCGATCTGCGGGTCGTACTTCATGCCGGTGAAGTCCGTGTAGTCGGCGATCCCGAACGAGAAGTTCCCGTTGCGGTCGATCGAGTCGACGTCGAGCTGGCGGTCCCGCGCCTCGAACGCCCGCCCGAGGAAGTCGACCGCCGCCGGGCCGCGGAGGGTCACCTTCGCGCCGATCTCCTGGCCCTTGCGGATCCCGAAGTCCCGGTTGGTGGAGTGGGACCGGGTCGCGACCGGCTTCTGGTGCGTGATCATCTGGAGGACCTTCTCCGCCTTGGTCCGGTTCTCGCCGGACTCGCCGACACCGGAGTTGACGACGATCTTGATGACCCGGATCGCGCGGTGCGGGTTCCCGGCGGCGGGGGCGGCGGCGGTCGGCGCGCTCATCGGTCGACCCCCTCGCCTACGGTGACCTCGGGCGCGGTCTGGCCGACGACGAAGACGTACTCCTTGACGGTGGAGAACCCCTCCTTGAAATGGACGAGGTTCGGCTGGGGCGAATTGCGGACCTCGATCCGCTCGACGCGCGCCAGCTGGCCGACGTGCGAGCCGCCCGCCACGTAAGCGAGCGCGCCCGGCGCGAGCTTGAGGTGGTCGACGACCTTCTGGGCCGGGACCTCGAGCTTCAGGGAGTCGCCGACGCGGTAGGGGCTGGTCGGCGGGACGAGCAGGTTCCGTCCGTCGTGGAGCGTGACCTCGATGTGCCCCTTCGGGACCGCGTGCTTGAAGCGCACGCGGCCGATCTTGACGCCGGCCTCGGTCGAGGGGATCGCGACGAGGACGAGGCGCCCGTGCCGGTCGTGGATGACGCGGTAGTGGGCGTTGAGGGGCGCGGCGAGGGAGAGCGTGTCCATGAACCCGATCCCGCGGTCGAGCTCGTGCGCGACCTTGCCGTCGACCTGGACCGCGCCGGATCGGACGAGGATCCGCGCCTCGCGCGCGCTGGTCGCGAGGTGGAGGAGGTCGCGGAGCACGAGGGCGAGCGGGATCGACTGGTCCTGGGCGTGCGGCCCCGGAGCCGGCCGCTGGACCCACTTCGTCCCCTTCCGGGGGATCGTCCAGGACCGCGGGGCGGCGCGGCGCTTCAACCGGCGCGTCATGCCGCCTCCTCCGGGTCGTCCTTCGCCGGGGCAGGCGACGGTGCCGCGGCGGCGACCGCGGGTGCCTCCGCGTCCGGTGCCTCGGGTGCTTCGCCCCGCTCCTCGGGGGTGACGTCCTCGTCCGCGACCTTGAGGGTGCGCCGGCGCCAGGCATCCGAGAGGTTGAGGCGGGTGAGCACGAGGTGGCTGGTCCGGATCGGGAGGGGCTTCAGCTTGTCCTCCCCGCTCTTCGCCGTCACGTTGTCGAGGATCACCGCGTACGAGCGCCGGTCGACCTTCGCGACGCGCTCCTCGCGTCCGACGTAGCTCCCGGAGAGCACGCGCACGGTGTCCCCCTTGCGGACGGGGAGCGATCGGGCGTGGAAGCGGCGGCGCAGGTCGCGCGACAGCGGGACGGTCATCCGGCGTCGGCGCTCCGCGGTCGAGGCGGTGTAGAGCGCCTTGCGCTGGCGGCGCGGGGAGTGCGGGGAACCGACCATCGACCCTCGACCTCCTAGACGATGATCGACGAGGCGGCCGCGATCCGCGGCCAGCGCTCCGCCGCCTCCTTGGCGACCGGGCCCTTGATCTGCGATCCCTTGATCTCGCCGGTCTCGGTCGTGATGACCGCGGCGTTGTCCTCGAACTGGAGCCGCGTCCCGTCCGGCCGTCGGAACGGAGCGCGCGCGCGGACGATGACGGCATGCAGCACCTGCCGCCGCATCTCGGGCGTGCCCTTCTTCACGGACACGATCACGAGGTCGGCGATCCCGGCCCGCGGGTAGCGCCGGTGCGTGCCGTGCCAGTTCCGCACCGCGATGATCTCGACGACCTTCGCCCCGGTGTTGTCGACGCAGTCGAGACGGGCGCCCTTCGGGAGCCCCCGGCCCCGCCGGCCCGCGAGGCCTTTCATTCGGCCTCCGGCGCCGGGGCCTCGGGATGGGCGGGGACCGCCTCCTCCCCGAGCACGGGGAGCGCGACCTCGCCGAGGTCCTCGACGATGCAGAACGAGACGAGCTTCGACAGCGGCCGGGTCTCGGCGATCCGGACCCGGTGGCCGACGGTGACGCCGAGGCAGGCCGGCGCGTGGGCGAGGTAGCGGCGGCGTCGCTTCTCGTAGCGCTCGTACTTCGGGAGGAAGTGGAGCAGCGTGCGCTCGACGACCGCCGTGCGCTGCATGCCGGTCGAGACGACCGTGCCCTCGAGGACCTGGCCCCGGACGGGGAGTCGACCGTGGAACGGACAGTGACGATCATCGCAGCGCGCCTTCGGGGCGCGGACGTCGAGCCCGATGTCGCGGGCGCGACGGGCGGGCGTGGAACGGGTCGGTGTCATCGGAACCTCCGAGGACCACCGGTCAGGAGCCGCTTGGTGCGGTCCTCGGGACGCACGCGAAGGGACTCGCCTCTTAACGGTAACTCTCCGGCGCCGAGGACGATCGTGCCCTCGAGCCCGGCCTTCGGCACGCGCGTCGGGCGCGTGCGCCCCGTCTCGCGGACGAGGAGCGTGGACAGCGACTCGTCCACCACCGTGCCCTCGACGGTCCGGCGGATGCCGGCCGAGGGGCGGAGAACGACGGTCGACCCGAGGATCTCGCCGGCGAGCGCTTCGCGCTCGACGCGTCGGAGGGGGGTCGCGGGGATCGATTGCGGCGGCATCGGTGCACCTTCCGGCCCCCTACGGCGCCGTCCCCCCGGCGACGATCTCGCGCTCGCGGAGCACGGTCAAGGCGCGCGCCACGTTCGTCCGGAGCGCGCGCATGCGGCCCGGGCTCGGCGGGGCTCCGCCCATCGCCGCGACCCCGCGCTCTCGGAGGAGGTCGTTCTCGACCTCGGCGATCTTGCGCCGAAGCTCCTCGTCGGAGAGCTCGCGCAGTTCCTTCATCCTCAGGAGCGTCATGGGACCCCGGCCCCGCTCGTCACCTCGGCCGCGGGGACGACCCCTTCCTCGATCGGCGGGAGCACGGGCGCGATGACCTTGGGCCGCTCCTCGACCCCCTTCACCACGATCTCGTCGGGGAGCTTCGCGGTCGGCCGCATGATCCAGACGTTGACGCCGATGACGCCCGGCTTGAGCCGAGCCTGGCTGAACCCCTTGTCGATCCAGAGGTGGACGGCCTCGCCGCAGTACTTGATCGTGCCCGCCTTGAACCGCTCGGTGCGGTGGCGCTCGCCCGTGAGCTTGCCCGAGAGGATCACCTGGCAGCCGCGCGCGCCGGCCTCCATGATGCGCCGGACGGTGGAGTGGCCCGCGCGGCGGAAGTGCCAGCCCCGCTCCAGGGTCGAGGCAAGCTTCTCGCTCATCAGCTGGGCGTTGAGGCTCGGCTGCCGCTCCTCCTGGACCTCGATCTGGGGATTGTCGAGCTGGAAGCGGTGCTGGATGTCCTCGGTGAGGTTCTTGATGAGCTCGCCGCGGTGACCGATCAGGATCCCGGGCCGCTCGCAGATGAGCGTGACCCGCGTCCCCATCGGCGTCCGGGTGATCTCGAGGCCGCCGAAGCCGGCGCGGGCGCTCTCCTGGACGAGATAGTCCTTGAGAAGGACCCGCCGCATCGCCTCCTGGATGACCTTCTGCTCCGAGCTCATGCCGCCTCCTTCTGCTCGGCGAGGACGATCTCGACGCTCGTGGTCTGCTCGTTCCACTGGGTCGCGCGGCCCTGGGCGCGCGGCATCGACGCGGTCCGGATCCGGCCGCGGCTGCTCGCCGCGACCTTGACGTACAGCCGGTCCGTGTCGAGGCTGTCGTACTCCGCGTTCTCTTCCGCGTTCTTGAGGACCTGGAGCACCTGCTTCGCCACCTTGATCGGGAAGCGGCCGGGGCCGGTCCCGCGGTGGTGCGCGGTCTCCTGGTTGTAGCGGCGGAACGGGATCGCCTTCTTCAGCTCGATCGCGTTCTCGAGCACCTCGCGGGCGCGGTCGAGCGGGAGCCCGCGGATCGCGTTGAGGACCTCGTAGGTCTTCTTCGGCGACATCGGGATCTCGACCCCGCGCGCGCGGGCGACCTTGACGCCCGGCTCGGCGCGGTAGGTGTATCCCCTCATCGTCCGACCTCCGTCCTCACTTGAGCGGCATGAACTTCGACGACCGCGTCGCGCCGACGCCCGGGCCGGAGTGCTTCTCGAACCGGCGGGTCAGGGCGAACTCGCCGTAGTAGTGGCCGATCATCTCGGGGCGGATCTCGACCTCCTTGAACTCCTTCCCGGTGTGGATCGCGACCTTCCGGCCGACGTGGGCGGGGAGGACGAGGGCGTCGCGGCAGTGCGTACGCACGGTCTTCTCGACCGGCGTTGAGCGCATCCGTTCGAAGAAGAGGGTCGTCTCGGTGTTGAACCCGCGGCGGATCGAGCGGCGGGCCCGCGCCGGCGCGATCTTCGCGAACTCCTCGAGGCTCAGGGCCTGCAGCTCGGGGAGGGTCTTGCCCCGATAGGTGAACTCGCGCTTGCGCCGCGCCTCGACGCGCTTCCCCTTCCTCGCCTTCGGCATCGCTACCCGCCTCCCTTCTGCGCGCGGAGCCGGCGCTTGGTCCGGGTCGCGCGCGAGAACCGCCCGACCTTGGCGCCCGGCCACGTGCCGCTCGCGACCGTGCTGGGGCGACCAACATGCTGGTGCGCGCCGCCGCCGAACGGGTGGTTGACGGGGTTCATCGCGACGCCCCGCACCTTGAACGGGGCGCGGGCGAGCGAGCGGGTCGTGAGGACCTTCTTGCCGGCCTTGATGATCGGCCGCTCGCGGCGTCCGCCGCCCCCGACCGCGCCGACCTGTGCGCGGCACGTGGCGAGGAACTGCTTGAACGCCCCGCTCGGGAGCTGGACGGTGACCTCGGTGGCGGCGTGGGCGACGACGAGGGCGCTGGCCCCGGCCGCGCGCACGAGCCGTCCCCCGTCGTACGGCTTGACCTCGAGGTTCGACACGAGCGTCCCGTCGGGGATCCGGCCCAGCGGGAGGATCCCCCCGCGGTCGACGCGTCCCTCCTGGAAAGCGACCTTGTCGCCGGTCGCGAGTCCCGCGCTCGCCAGGATCCGGACCGCCTCCCCGCCGGGCCCGGTGACCTCGGCGACCGGCGCCGTCCGGCCGGGCGCGGGCACGATCCGGAGCACGGTGCCGTCCCCGACCATCGTGGGCGGCGGGTGGTAGATCGGACCGGGATGCCGGTGGCTCGGCGAGCGGTAGGTACCGGTGCCGGCCCCGCGGCGGCGGGAGATGATGCGCTTTCCCATCAGAACACCCCGGCGCGGCTGCCGATGTCCTCCGCGGAAAAGTCCTTCGAGAGCGTGATCGTCGCGATCTTGCCCGATCGGACGATCTTCGTGTTGACCTTGGCGACCCGACACTGATAGAGGTGCTCGACCGCGCGCTTGATCTCCGCGCGGGAGGCGCGCCGGTCCACGGCGAACTCGAGCTTGTTGAGCCGCTCCATCTCGTCCATCGACTTCTCGGTCACGTAGGCGTGGAGGATGACCCGGTGCTGGAGCTCGCTCACGGCCGGGCCTCCCCGAGACGCGCGCGCAACGACTCGACCGCCGAGACGGAGAACAGCGTGAGGCGACCGGCGGCCCCGCCCGGGGCGAGGTCCTCCGTGCCGAGGCGCTGGGCCGGCACGACCTCGACCCCGGAGAGGTTGCGGAACCCGCGCGCCTTCCCCGGCGCGCTGGTCACGAGGAGCACGCTGCGCGCCGTGCGCCGGACGCGGCCGCGCCGCCGCCCTCGCCCGCCGCGGACGTGGATCCCGTCGCGCGAACGCGTGACGTCGTCCCACAGATGGAGCTTCTCGAGCAGGGTCCGGGCCGCCTCGGCGGTCACGACGCCCTCGACCGGGTCCTCGAGCACGACCGGGAGGGAGATCCCGCTCGGGACCACGTGGCCCCGGGCCTGGGCGAGCGTCGGGTCGCGCGTCGCCCCGAGGGCCGACGAGAAAGCGACGCGCGCCTCCTTGCGGTTGATCTTCTTCGACCAGATCCGGTCGACGACGGGTGGGTGCGTCGGGCGGCCGCCGACGGTGTTCGGGGCCTGCGCCCCCCGCATCGAGTCCATGAGGCGCGGCGTCCGCGCGACGCCCTTCCCCTTACCGGACCAGTAGACCGAATGGCGCAGCCCGGCGGTCGGGCTCGTGCCGTAGGGTTGGCGGCGGTGGCTCTGCTCGGCCACGACCGCGCGCTGGATCAGGTCGGGACGGAACGGGGACGAGAACGCGAGGGGCAGGAGGAGGGTCGAGCCGGCCTTCCCGGCGAGACTGGTGACATGGACCCGATGGTGGGGCGTAGCGTGCTCGCGCGGCGCCGACGACGGGCCCTCGCTGGCGGGGGTGGACGGCGTCATGCGCCCTGCTTCGAGCGGGTGCTGAAGTAGCGCACGTCGACCTTCTCGACGGACGCGACGCGCCGCCGCATCGGCGCGCGGAAGCGGAGGAGGCGCTTCGCGGGTCCCGGCAGCGACCCATGGAGCACGAGACAGGTGGTGCGGACCTCGCCGTAGTGGGGGAATCCGCCTGCCGGGGTGATCGGATCCGACCTCGGGTCCCGCACGACGCGCAGCACCCGCATGTTCGTCTGAGTCCGGCGGTGGTACCCCTGCTGGCCGGCCTGGGGGATGCGGTACGTCACGAAGCTCGGGTTGTGCGGCCCCAGGGTCCCGATCATGCGGCGATGTTTCGAGTTCTTGTGCGGCTGGAGCTTCACGCCCCACCGCTGGATGTGGCCCTGGAATCCGAATCCCTTCGTGACACCGATCACGTCGAGGAACTCACCTTCCTTCGTCAGCTGGTCGGCCGGGACCTCCTTCCCGAGCTGCTCGACCGCGAACGCGCGCCGCTCGTCGTACTTGTCGCCCGAGACGCGCACCTCGAACAGGTTCGGCGTCTTCGACGGGGTGCCGGTAATGATCTGGGGTTGCGTGTGGACGATGAGCCGGACCTCGTCGCCCCCCGTGGCCGAGAACTTCTCGACCGCCGCGGGTTCGCTCGCCGGGTGCGTCGGGAGGCGCCGGGAGAGCTCGGGCAGCGCGCCGGCGCCCCAGACCTCGGCGGCGATGCGGAGCCCGTACGGCTGGCGCGCGTAGATCCGCGCGCCGACGACCCGGATGGGCGGCACTTCGACGACCGTGACCGGGACGGCGACCTCCTGGCCGGCGGTGGTCGATCGCTTCCGATAGTCCAGGATGAACGCGTGGGTCATGCCGACCTTGTAGCCCGCGAACCCCTCGATCGACGGCTTGGCGGGCCCGGGGGGCCACGCCCGGACCCGAGGGAGGGCGCGTGCCGTCCGGGAACGAGGCGAATACGCGAGAGAACCGCGCCGGGGCCGATGCCGCCTTGCCATGGGTCGATAGGGGGTCCTGCCTCCGGTGGGGACGGGGGAGAAACGTACCCTATATAACGGCACCTAAGTTTCGTCTCGAAACACCGAGAGAACCGGTGGATTTGTCGCCGACCGGAGCCGTCGCGCGGCCCGGACGCTCGAACGCGCGCGTAGAGCGAGCGGCCCGGGAGCGCCCGACCGGTGCGCCCCTTCCGGGCGGATACGATTATGGCCGACGGCCGACTGGGCGCCGTCCGTGCAGGCGCCCGCCTCGACGGATCTTCCCGTCCGGCTCGACGCTATCGAGCGCGCCGCGCGCACCATCTCGGGGTCGGTGCTGTCGACCCCGCTCCTGCTGGCGCCGCGGCTGCCCGGGCTGCCCGACGTCCCGATCTACCTCAAGCTCGAGAACCTGCAGCGGACCGGCGCGTTCAAGCTGCGGGGCGCGACCAATCGGATCGCCCAGCTGACCGCCGAGGAGGCGAGCCGCGGCGTCATCGCGGCGTCCGCGGGCAACCACGCGCTCGGGGTCGCGTGGGCCGCTCGCGCGCGGGGCGTCCCGGCGACGATCGTGATGGCGGAGACCGCCTCGCCGTTGAAGGTCAGCCTGGCCCGCTCGCTCGGGGCGCGGGTCGTGCTGCGCGGCACCGACTACGACGAGGCCCACGACCATTCGGTGAAGCTCGCGGAGGAGGAGCATCTCACCTACATCCATCCGTACGACGACCGGTTCGTCATCGCGGGCCAGGGGACCATCGGGCTCGAGATCCTCGATGCGCGCCCGGACGTTCGCCGGATCATCGCGGGCGTTGGGGGCGGCGGCCTCCTCGCCGGGATCGCCGCCGCCGTCCGCGGACGGGGGAGCTCGGCCGAGATCGTCGGCGTACAGCCGCGCGGGTCCGACAACCTTCGACCGTCGCTCGAAAAGGGGCGCGTGGTGGTCGGAGGTCGGCCGGCAACGTTCGCCGACGGGCTCGCGACGCGCCAGATCGGCGACCTCCCGTTCCAGATCCTCCGGGCAGCCGGGGTCCGCAGCGTCGTCGTCGACGATCGCACGATCGCCCGGGCGTCGTTCCTCCTGCTGGAGCAGGCGAAGGTCCTGGCCGAGGGGGCGGGGGCCACGCCGCTCGCGGCGCTCCTCGAGCATCCCGAGCTCGCCGCGGACGGGCCGATCGTGCTCGTGGTCAGCGGCGGGAACATCGACCCGTTCCTGCTCGACCGGATCCTGTTCATCGGGCTCGCGGCGGAGGGCCGGCTGCTGCGCCTTCGCGCTCCGCTGAAGGACCTGCCCGGGCGCCTGGAGGAGTTCCTGCACGTCGCCGCGGCCGGAGGGGCGAACGTGCGCCAGATCTTCCACGGGCGGGAGTCGCCGGACCGCCCGCCGGGAGAGGTCACGGTCGAGGTCGAGCTCGAGGTCCGGGACGCCGCGCACGGGGACCGGGTCGAGGCGGACTATCGGGCCCGCGGCTGGTCGGTCGAACGGGTCCCGCTCGGCCCCGCGTAGCGCCCACGCGCCGCGACCGGCGGTTACGTTCGGTCCATCATCTCGGTAAATAGGGTGCGGGCCTAGTACCGGACGGAGCGATCCGATGCCGACCCGCGGCCGAGAGCCGGAGAGCGACCTCCCATCGCCGCCGCGCCTGTGGACGGCCGCCCAGGCGACGGAGCGGATCCCGTCGCTCGAGGAGCTCCTGCCGCGGTTGCGCGGATGGGTCGTCCGGCTCCGCGAGGTCCACGCCCAGCAGGAGCGGCTCTCGGGGTTCTGGGGCGCCGAGGTCGACGCGCCCGACCTTCCCGATCACGATCTCAAGCTCCGTCTCGATGCGGAGTGGGAGAACCTGACCCGCCGCCTCGAGGAAGCGGTCGCCGGCCTGCGGGCGGAAGGCATCGAGCTGAAGGATCTCGAGCACGGTCTCGTCGACTTCTACGGTCTCGAGCGCGGGGAGCTGGTCTTCCTCTGCTGGCAGCTCGGGGAGCCGCGCGTCGCCCATTTCCACCCGCTGACGGGCGGGTTCCGCACCCGGCGGCCCCTCTCGGAGCCGGACCGGGACGGCCTCTCCGACCGGGAGACGGCCGCCGCGCGGGGCCGGCTCTAGTCCGCGGCCGCGCCCGTCTGGGCGATCAGGGTCGCCCGCCAGCCGACCACGAACGCGCCGATCGCGGCCGCGAGCAGCGTTCCCGCGGTGACGAGCGGGCTCACCGGGGCGAGCGAGAGGTACGCGACGACCAGCGGGCTCAGCACCCCGGCTCCGCCGCCGATGATGGCGACCGCCGGCCGCTCGCGGCGGCTCGAGATCACCGCGGCCGCGCCGGCGACGAGGGTCACGGCGCCGAGGAGGATCGCGCCGCTCCCGAGGGCGGCGACGAGCTGCTCGAGGTCCGGGAAGTCGGCGAGCGCCACGGTCGTCACGTTCGAGGCGCTCCCCGGGGTCAGGTCGATCGTGATCCCCGAGAGCGGACCCGCGTACACCGACGAGGCGAACGTGGCGACGGAGACGGTCGTGAACCCGGGCGCGGAGACGTTGAGCGTGACGCCTCCGGCGGGGACCGAAGGGAACGCGAACGCGCCCCCGACCCCGGTGACCAGCCGCGTCGACTGGTTCGCGTCGTTCGTGAGGACGACCGTCGCCCCCGCGATCGGCTGGGGGTACCCGCTCGCGGTCGACTCGACGGTCCCGGCCACGGCGAACGACGCGGGCTGGACCGCGAGGACCGCGTCGTAGACGAGCACGCCCGCGAGCGCCGCGGTCACCACCGCGATCGCGAGCAGCGCGATCGTCACCGCGGAGGTCCGGCGCCGTCGCGGGATCCGCGGCGCGGGGAGCGCGGGGTAAAGTCCCGGGAGGACCTCCCAGGAGTACAACGGCGGCGGGTCGCGCGGGACGAGGACCGGCACCGGAGTTCGGCAGTGCGGGCACGGAAACCATTGGGTCGGCGGCGCCGGCGCGAGGACGACGTGAAGGCCGCCCCCGCACGCCGGGCAGACGACGTCGACGGTCGCTCCCGCCATCGGACCGGTCGAGACGCCGCCGACCTCTTAGCGTTGCGTCGCGCGCTCGCGAAACCGCATCCGCGCGTCCTGGCGATCGACGACGGGGCGTTCGGTCGGACGCAGGCGCGCGCGCCGGTCGCCGCGATCGTGGTCTCGCTCCCGTCGTACGTCGAGGCGGTCCGTCGGTCGTGGGTCGCGGTCGACGGGCGCGACGCGACGGAGCGCCTCGAGCGGCTCGCCCGCGCCGTCGGTCCGCTCGACGGGGTCCGGGCCGTGCTGCTCGACGGGGCGGTCGTCGGCGGGTTCAACGTGATCGACCTCGACCGCCTCCATCGGACTCTCGGGGTCCCGGTGGTCGCCCTCACCCGGGGCCCCCCCGACTTCCCGCGCATCCACGCGGCGCTTCGGCGATGGTTCGGCCGCGACGCGGAGCGCCGCTGGAGGCTCCTCCGAGCGCACCGGCTCTTCACGGTGCCGACGGGCGATCGGCCGATGGTCGCGGCCGCCGTGGGGTGCCGCCCGGCGGACGCGATCGCGCTCGTGCACCGCGCGACGGTGCGCGGCCACTGGCCCGAGCCCCTCCGGCTCGCCCACCTCATCGCGTCGGCGGAGGCGCGAGCGCCCTCCCCCCCGAGCCGCGCCACCAAAAGAAGTGTTAAGCCCCGGGGCCGCCGTTCGTCCGCCGGGCCTGTAGCTTAGCTTGGACAAAGTACTGGCCTTCTAAGCCAGCAATCTCGGGTTCAAAGGTCCCGGGCGCCGGCCGCCCGGGGCGGAGCATCCCGACAGGCCCGCCCGACCCTGGGCTACGCCGGTCCGACCAGGGCGGCGCAGTCGGGGCACAGGATCGCCTTCGGCCCGGGCGGCAGCGGCTTCCCGCACAGCGGGCAGGTCGACCGCGCGTCCGCCGCGGCGATCAGCTCCTGCACGCTCGTCCTCAGCGCCGGATCGCTCGGGGGCCCACCGGGCTCGGTACGCGACCGCGGCCCCTCGGGCTGGAACGCCTCGAGGCGCGCCCGGTAGAGCCCGGTCCGCGGATCGAACGAGACCAGGCGACGCTGGACGAGCCCCTGGAGCGTCGAGTCGACGAGCTCGCGGACCCCGCCGAAGACGTGCGACAGCTCGACCGACGTGAGACCCGGCGACTCGACGAGGACCTCGAGGCACCGGGCCCCGAGCTGGGAGAGGTCGCTCCGCGCGAGGTACTGGTCGAGCGCCCAGGCGAGCCGGGCGCTGCGGCGCGTGCGCCGCGAGGGCGGCAGCCGCCCGGCGCGCGGGTCGGGAAGCAGGACCGTCCGGACGAGGTCGAACTCGTAGCGGATCCGCTCCTCGGGCAGGTAGAGGAGCAGCGCCACCCCGAGGGGCACGATCTGCTCCGAGCGGCAGGCCGCGACGGCCTCCGCGGTCGTCCCCCGAAGCCCCTTCAGCTCGACGCGCGCGCCGCCCGAGGCCCCGCGGGCCTCGTCGGCCTGCGATCGCACCTGGTAGTGCTCGCGCAGGAGCGTGCGCGCGATGCCCCGGACCGGAGCGCCGCCGTCCACGGGGGTCAGCTCGACCGAGCCGTCGGCGGCAAAGACCATGCGCTCGAACGGGACGAGGAACCGCCACGCGGAGCTCCCGGTCGGGGGGGACGGGAGCGTGATCTCGCCGGTCGCGAACCGGGCGTCCGGGTCCATCAGGAGCGCCGGGAGGTGCGCGTACTCCTTGCCGTCCGAGGCGATCCGCACCTCCGCGAGCGTCGGACGCTGGCGCGAGGCGTACTCGTCGAACGCGCGCTCGAGCGCGCGCCGCGAGTACGCGTCGTGCCGCTCGCCGGCGAGCGAGCGGGCGAGCGCATCAAGATCCGACAGCGTCGCGACGGTCATGGCGACCTCTCGCGGCGATGACTAGCTCGTAGAGAGAGATAAACCGGCGGGCCATCGTGTCGAGCGACGCGGTGCGCCGGACCTCCTCGGACGCGACGCGGGCGAGACGGCGCCGCTCCTCGGGGCGTTCGAGCATCTCGACGATCGCGCCGGTCAGCGCGCCCGGCGTCCGCACCGCGACCCGGCGGCCGGTGATGCCGTCGCGGACGACCTCCGCCGCGCCGCCGCTCGCCGGCGCCAGCACGGCCGCCCCCGAGGCCATCGCCTCGAGGAGCGCGATGCTCGACGTGTCGCTCGTGGACGGCAGGACGAACAGGTCGGTCTGGGAGAGGAGCGCGGACTTCTCGACCTCCGCGACCGGGCCGACGTACCGGCACCGGCCCTGAAGGCGGGTGTCCGAGCGGATCCGCTGCGCGACGGCGACGGCTTCCGGGCCGGTGCCCCCCACGATCGCGACCAGGTCCTGGCGCTCGGACGCCGCCGCGACCGCGTCGAGGAACCGGTGGACGCCCTTGTCGACCGTGAGGCGACCGAGGTAGGTGACGAGCGGCGCGTCGGCGAGCCCGCACCGGACCCGCCAGTCGGGGACCGTGACCCCCGGCCGGAAGCGGTCGGCGTCGACGCCGTTCGGCACGACCTCGACCGGCCGGCGGAACGGCTTGCGCACCGACTCCTCGAGCGCTTCCTGCGCCGCGCGGGAGGGGGCCGTCGCCACGTCGCACCGCCAGTACGTCCCCAGGTTGTACCACCACGCGACGCGGAAGAACGTCGGAACGAGGAACTTCTGCGGGACCGCGGCCCGCATCTCGCGCAGGTTCGTATGGAACGTCCCCACCAGCGGGAGGTGGAAGCGGCGCGAGGCGAGGAACCCCGCGCTCCCGATCGCGCCCGGGGTGTGGAGATGGATCACGTCGGGCGGCGGCTCGCCGCGCGGGCGACGCACCAGCGAGAGCGGATTGAGGGGCCATCGGTACTGCCCATAGAGCGGTACCGGCAGCGAGCGGATGCGGCGGACCGAGATCCCGTCCGACTCCGAGACGTCGGTCGCCCGACCCGTGGTCGGGTTCGGGGCGTAGACGCGGACGGAATGGCCGAGGCGGCGGAGGGTGCGCGCCAGTCCCTCCGAGACGACCGCGACCCCGTCCTGCATCGGGACGTACGAGTCCGTGTAGAACGCGATCTCCATCGGCTCGTCCGTCCCGGACCTCGTCGGGAGGAGTTGAAGGCTCTTTGGGTCCGCCGGCAGCGGTCCCGGGGGGTCAGACGACCGTCTGGAACGGCCGCTCGAGGCGGCTCTCCTCACGTGAGTCGAGCGCGCGGCGGTCGAACGACACCACGAGGCCGCTCGCCGTCTGCTCGATCTGGCCGACGAGCCACTGGACGAACTTGAGCGTCAGCTCGAAGCCGTACTCGCCGCTGAGGTACTCGAGCGCGTCGACGTACACGAGGGCCCCGCCGGGCGCCTCGGTGGGCCCCCGGAGGTGGCCCCCGATCTCGCCCGGGGAGAGTCGCCCGCCCCCCGACAGGTCGGACCCGCTCGGCACGATGTCGACCCGGCGCTCGGGCGAGACCCCGGACAGCTCGGGGGGACGGAGCGACACCAGCGCGCACCGCGGGAAGTCGTGGACGGCCCCCCGGAGGAGCTCGACCGCCCGCTGCGGCCGCTCCTCGCGGACGAGCAGGCTGCGACCGGGACCGACCCGCGGGGTCGGCGACGCTCCGCCGATCGGGGGCGCCCACGGTCGCGCGGCCTGCGGGGCGCGGAGGAGCGACGTCCACGCCGGTCGGCGCGGCGGGGCGAGCAGGCTCCGGCGCTTGACCTCGACCTCCTCCTCGAGGCGGGCGAGCCGGCTCTCGACGAGGATGCGGAGCTCCTGGGCGGTGTGCCCGCGGGCGGCGTGCTGGAGCACCTCGCGGAGCGCGCTGCGGACCCCCTCCTCGTAGCCCGCGGCGTAGGTCCGGGCGAACTCCTCGTCCGCCGGCGGCTCGGCGTCGGCGGGCGGGGGAGATCCGGTGGGACGGCCCGGCGCGCTCACGCCGGCGCCCGGTCCGCCTCCGCGGTCCGGGCGGCCGCCGCCTGGGCGGGACGGCCGGCCGGGGGCCGCTCGGGCAGCTCCTCGGTCGGGGTGAACTTGTACCCGTAGTGGATCACGCCCGCCTTTCCTTCCTCGCGGAGCTTGCGGAACGTCGCGTGGACCTTCATCCCGATCTGGGCCTGATCCGGCTCGATGTCGACGATCTGTCCGGTCAGCATCGGACCTTCGACGGTCTTCACGAGCGCCGCGACGTAGGGCACCTGCATCTCGAACCCTTCGGCCGGGTCGTGCACGACCGTGAACGAGAAGACCTCCCCCTCGCCGCTCAGCTGGAACGGGACCATCTTCCCGATCGACTGTCGGTGGTGCGTGCAGTTGGGGCAGACGAGCCGCGGCGGGAAGTAGACGGTCGAGCAGATCGTGCACTTGGAGCCGCCCAGATTGTAGCGGCGCGGGGTCTCGCGCCAGAACCGTGCGATCGACATCGTCCGCCTCCTACGCGCTCGACTCCAGGAGGGTCACGACGCTGGTCGCGCCGGTCCCGCCGACGTCCTGCGCGAGGCCGAGGTGCGCGTCGGGGACCTGGCGGTCCTTCGCCTCGCCTCTCAGCTGCCGGACGAGCTCGACGATCTGAGCGACGCCCACCGCCCCGAACGGGCGTCCTTGCGCCTTCAGCCCTCCGGACATGTTGACCGGGAGCTCGCCGCCCTGGGCGAAGCGCCCGCGGGCGAACTCGGGTCCGGCCTGTCCCTTCTCGGAGAACCCCAGGTCCTCGAGCGAGACGAGCGCGCTGATCGAGTAGGCGTCGTGGATCTCGGCGACGTCGACGTCGGCGGGCGCGCGGCGGGCCTGGTCGAATGCGCGGCGCGCGGCGATCACCGTCGAATCGAGCACGGTCGGGTCGCGCCGATGCTGCACCGCGAGCGTGTCGCAGGCGACCTGGCACGCCGCGATGCGGATCGGGCGGTCCGTGTACTTGCGCGCCGACTCGAGCGGGCCGAGGACGACGGCGGCGGCCCCGTCGGAGAGCGGAGCGCAGTCGAACACCCCGAGCGGCTCCGCGACCGGCCCGGCGCCGAGCACCTGCTCGATCGTGATCTTGTTGCGGTAGTGGGCGTTCGGGTTCTTCGACGCCATCGCGTGCGCCTGGACCGGCACGTGCGCGAGCTGCTCGCGGGTCGTCCCGTACTGGTGCATGTGGCGGCGCGCGATCAGCGCCCAGAGGGCCGGGAGGGTCGCCCCGAAGACGACCTCCCACTCGTGATCGGCCGCGGCGCTCGTGATCTGGTTCCCCGTGGCGTCGGGCACGTCGGTGAGCTTCTCCGCGCCGCCGACCACGACGAAGTCGTAGAGCCCCGTGGCGACCGCGAGGTACCCCTGGTAGAACGCCATCGCCCCGGAGGCCCCGCCCGCTTCGACGCGGACCCCGGGCAGGTGGCGGCTCCCGAGCCCGGAGTAATCGAGGATCAGGGGCGCGATGTGCTCCTGGTCGATCAGCGTGCCGCTCGCCATGTTCCCGAGGTAGAGGGCGGAGAGGTCCGCGGACGACAGCCTCGACTCGACGAGCGCCTGGAGGCCGGCCTCGATCCCGATCTCCCGGAACGAGCGGTCCCACAGCTCGCCGAACTTCGTCATGCCCGCGCCGAGCACCGCGACGTCGCGCACGGTCAGCTCCCTCCCATGTGGATCTTGCCCCGGAACTTCGCGTAGACGGCGTAGCTCAGCTCGGTGCCGTGGTCAAGGTGGTACTGCACCGGCCGGCCGAACGAGCGGTCGAACCGGCCGATCTCGTCCGTGGTCGTGAGGTCGAACGCGTCCGAGCCCGCGCCCGAGCCGTACCCGACGACGAGGATCCGCTCCCCGGGCCCGGCGTGGTCGAGCACGTTCGCGAGGCCGAGGAGCGCGGCGGCGGAGTAGGTGTTGCCGATGAACGGCGTCACGAGTCCGTAGCGCATCTGGGCGTCGGTGAAGCCGAGCTGCTTCCCCACGCGCTGCGGGAACTTGCCGTTCGGCTGGTGGAACACCACGTGCCGGTAGTCCTTCGGCTCGGTGCCCGAGGCCTCCATGAGGCGGTGGGCACACTCCGTCTCGTGGCGGAAGTACGCGGGCTCGCCGGTGAAGCGCCCGGAGTGGCTCGGGTAGCGTTGCCCTTCCCGGCGCCAGAAGTCGGGGGTATCGGTCGTGTAGGAGAGCGTCCGCTCGACACGGGCGATGACGTGGTCGCGCCCGATGACGAAGGCGGCCCCGCCGGCGCTCGCGGAGTACTCGAGCGCGTCGCCCGGGGCTCCCTGCGACGTGTCGGTGCCGATCGCGACGCCGTACTTGATCATCTCTGCGCCGACGAGGCCGAGGCAGGTCTGGATCGCGGCCGTGCCGGCCTTGCACGCGAACTCGAAGTCGGCGGCGGTGAGGTTCGGCGTCGCGCCGACCGCCTGGGCCACGACCGTCGCGGTGGGCTTCACGGCGTAGGGATGCGACTCGGATCCGACGTACACCGCGCCGATCTGCTGGGGGTCGATCGCGCCGCGCACGAGGGCCATGCGGAGCGCCTCCGTCGAGATCGTGATCGTGTCCTCGTCCGGGGCCGGGACGCTCTTGCGCTGGACGTTGAGGCTCTGGCCCATGCTCTCGCCGTCGGAGCCCCACACCCGCCCGATCTCGGTCGGCGTGATCCGGTACCGCGGTACGTACGCGCCGTAGCTGACGATTCCTGCCTCCATGTGTTCCCCTTCCCTGGTGGTCCGTCTACAGTTCCTCGAGCCGCTCGAGCACCGCCGGGGCGGCGAGCGACGTGGTGAGGAGCGGAATGTTCTCGATCTCGCTCAGGCGGACCGCGAGCGGATCGATCCGGCCGGGCGCCGAGAAGACGACGGCGGCCGGCTTCAGCGGATGGGCGCGGATCGCGACCATCGGCGAGCGGCCGTACTTGACGTTCGAGAAGATCAGCGCCCGCTGGGTCGTCCAGCCGTACACCTCGACGAACCGGGAGGCGTCGATGGAGAGGATCGCGCGCGGCGCGTCCAGCACCGTGAAGCCGTGGATGTCCCGGTGGAGGTCGACGCGGCTCACGGCGCGGGCGTCGAGCCGATCGGCGAGGGCCTTGAGCGGGATCGCGACCGTGAACTCGCGCATCCCGAGGATCCCCTCGGAGTGCGGCCTCAGGCCGAGGCGCTGGCCGATCTTGCCGCCGTGGTCGGCGTCGACCGCGATCAGCGCGTCGACGTACCGCCGGATGAAGGCGGCCCCCGGGCTCACCCGGCGCTCCGACTCGTAGTCGCTGATCACCGACGGCACCGTCTGCAGGTGCTTCGCCAGGTCGCGCTGCGAGATCGCGAAGTCCTCCCGCCACTTCCGCAGCGTGCGCCCCGGATGCGGAGAGAGGACGACCTCGCCCGCGATCTTCTCGCGGATCTCGGCCTCCACGAGACCGTGCGAGGAAATCCAGGGTATTTAGGGATAGCCTTGGTGTCGGTGCGTCCGCTCGACAGCTGCCGATGTGCGGGCCTCAGGACGAACGATGCCGACCCGCGTCGCCCCGGTTCCCCGGGGACTCGGTCGTCCTCCGTGCGCGGAGGCAACCAGAGAACGACGCCCGGCTACGGGTCCCGGGGGCGAGAGCGGAGTGGACCGGGCGAGATTTTCCAGGGCGGAGCGCGAACTCCCTCCTCTTTGAACTCGCGACCTCTACCTTGCCAAGGTAGCGATCTTCCGCTGATCTACCGGCCCACCGCCGGGGCGACGCCGAGGGGCCCATAAAGGCTCTGCGCGCCGAGGCCCGCCGGCGGGGCCTTCGGGGGGCGGCGACCCGGTCCCGACTCAGCTGTAGGTGATCGCCACCGTCTGCGCCGCCCCGTCCACGAGGACCGCGCCGATCGCCGGGTTGGGGGTGTGGTGGGCGAACGACTCGGCCGCGAAGGCGTAGAGCCCGTTCGGGTCGAAGAAGGTGATCGAGGCCGTGACCGACGACTCGGTGATCCCGTTCAGCGTCACGCTCCAGGCCTTCCCGTGGGGAAGTCCGGTCTCCGTGAAGGTCACGCCATAGAGCGCGAACGGAACCAGCGGTACGTGGTCCCCGCCGCTCGCGATCTGGCCGCCGTTGTTGTACGGCAGCACGCCGTAGGGGTCGGTCGCCGAGCCGTAGTTCGACCAGTAGTTCCCGCCCTCGTAGGGGAGGCCGAGGATGCTGCCGGCGAGTGCCCAGCCGTTCACGACCCGGACGTCGCTCGCGGGTTGTTCGGCGACGTTCCAGCGGTCGACCCACGCGGCCCCCGCCCCGTTGTACGGGTTGAAGTCCGGGGTGAACGCCGTGTTCGGCGTGCCGAAGTAGTTGTTGTAGACCAGGTCGCCGGACTCGTAGACGTACAGCGCGACGGGCACGCCGTAGTTCTCGACGTACCCCGGGTCGAGGGCGGCCGGCAGGGTCGTCTCGAAGACGTTCCCCCACAGGGTGTTGCCCGTGCCTCCGAACTCCAAGATCCCGACGCTCGCGTCCGGGAACGTGTTCCCGGCGATGAGATCGTGCGACGAGTTCCACAGGACGAGGCTCGCCTGTCCGTACACGGCGTAGTTGATCCAGCCTCCGACCTCGAGATTCGAGACCGCGGAGACGTGGCTCGTGCCGTAGAGGAACCAAGAGAGCTCGTTGTCGAGCGGGAGCACGCCCGCGTAGAACTGTTCGCTGGCCAGCGAGTAGACGACCTCGAACGGGGTCTGCTGCTCGATCGTCACGTACGCGGTCGTGTCGACGAGCTCGATCCCCGAGAACAGGGGGAACATGTAGTCGTTGAACTGCCCGAACAGCGGGTTCAGCGTCCGCGGCGCCCCGGTCGCAAGCACATACGGGTTCGTGAGCGTCCCGGTGCCGGCCACGGAGATCGCGGCGAGCTCGGCGTTCCCGAACGCTTGGAGCGGCGTGTAGATGCCCGCGCTCGGGTCCGGCCGCAGGTCGACCGTCTGCGTGCCGTACCGCACGTTCGAGAGGGTGACCGGCGCGTAGTCGCTGAGCATCACCTTGAACGAGTAGCTCCCGTACGGCAGCCAGAAGCTTGCCGTTCCGTCCCGCGGAATGTACGCCCATCCCGCCCAGTTCGCGTCGAACTTCGGGCCGACCGAGGCGAACAGGAAGGCGTTGGCCGGGGCGACCTGCAGAGTGATCGGGACCGCGCCGAACGGCGCGGCTCCCTTCACGCCCCACAGGGGCATCTGCAGCGACGGGCCCGCCCCGAAGTGGACCGTCGGGTTGGCCCCGCCGCTCGCCCACTCCGCCATCCCCTCGATCGTCTCCCCTGTCTCCCCACCGAAGTCGTATGCGGCCGGGACTTCCTCGGGGCGCGTCGTCCCGTTCGGTTGGATGTAGAGGTTCATGGTCCCGCTGATCCCGAGGGCGCTCGTCGTCGATCCCCCGCCGTCCCCGCCGAGGATCAACTCGACGTCGTTCGGGATGTAGCCCGTGGCGCCGAGCCCGCGCCCGTTGATCTGGAACGAAGGCGCCTCGGACGCCGAGATCGTGGAGTTGAACTCGACCAGATCGTACGAGCCCGCCGACCCGCCCGCCGGGCTCTGTACGGAGTAGTTGAAGTAGACCGAGGGGTGGCCGTCGACGATCGACAGGTTCGTGTAGAGTCCGAGCGTGAACGGCTCGGGGGCATAGATCTCGGGGCCGAACGGGTTGAAGTACCCGAATCCCGGGTCGAGGAAGCCGTTCCCGGTCAGGATCGTCCCCGGCGGGAAGTTGTAGCTGACCCCCGTGAAGTTGACGATCGCGCTCGCGAGGTTGAGCATGTTGTCGGACTGATAGTAGTAGATCAGGTTCTGCGTCCAGAACTGCAGGCTCGAGTCGCCCTGGACCGTCACGCCGACCGCCACGGAGTTGAGCTGGGCCGTGAACTGGTCGGGTCCTTCGCTGTCGGGATACAGCAGGTTGATCGAGCTGAGGTGCAGGACGCCCGCCACGGTCGGCGTGTAGCTGATCGTGCCGACGTTCCGACCGCCCTGCTCGGAGATCCCGTAGTCCGCGATCCCCATCGGGACCGCGCCGATCTCCGACTCGGGTGTGATGATCCCGTTGTGGACCCCGACCGCGGGGTCCGAGGTCGGAAGGAGCTGCTTCGACGCCGGGACGCCGGCCGCGGTGAGCGCCGCGGCCGCCCGCGCATTGGCGGCGGCGAGCGGACTGGGGGCCGCCGAGGCAGCGGCGGGCGACCCCAACGACTGTGCGGCGTGGAGGCTCGAAGTAGGCTCCGCGACGAGGAGCGTGCCGGCGTGCACCGGTCCGCTCATGGCGGTGCCGGGAAGGACCATCAGTGCCGCGATCCCCAGGGA
>DATJRX010000032.1:0-77692 GCA_035504395.1 Thermoplasmata archaeon
TATCCATCACGGGCACCGGGTTAGGTCCTGACGGGAGCAGCCTTACCGTGACCCGTCGACGCTGGCGGGGCGACGGGGCCGAGGAGTCCGCGGGGTCTCCACGGGGTCCATCCGAACGGCAATCCTGCTGGCCTAGCACGCGGCCGCCCCGCCCGATCCGCGGGGCGCGCCCTCGCCGGGCCGAGCGGCTTAAGTAGCCGCCGCGAGCGTAGTCGAGGCACCGTCCGCCGATGCACAGCTACGTCGACCTCTACTTCGCCGCGAACGGCGCGTCCCCGTTCGAGGTCTCGGACCGCCTGAAGAGCGCGGTGGGCCTCGAGTTCATCATCGGGCCGCACGACGTGGCGTTCGAATGGCACACGGTCGAGGAGTTCCGCGAGCGCCTCACGAAGCTCCATCGGGCGCTCGAGGGGACCGGGGTCGTCTACCATATCGAGACCGTCTCGGACGAGCCCGGGTTCGTCGAGCCGGTCGTCTGGCCGCCGCCGATCAGCCGCGGCACCCCGACCCACCCCGGCTACTGAGCCGCCCTCCCCCACCCCCTCCCTTCCAGTGGAGAAGGGAGCCGGGGGTCCTGCCGCTACCAGCCCTCGTCCTTCGGATCGACCGCGTCCCGCTCCATCGCGGCCCGTCGTTCGTCGGGGATCGGCTTCTTCCGGTTCGCGGCGTAGTCGAAGCAGACGACCACGGTCCGCCCCCGCGCCGTCACGGTCGTCGTACCGGCGAGCGTGAAGCGGTAGAGGAGCGAGAAGCTCGTCGTGCCGAGCGGGCGGGCGGGGGCGACCTCGCCCACGAGCTCGCCGCCGTACCCGACGGGAGCCAGGTAGCGGCAAGTCGCTTCGGCGATGATGATGTCGAGCCGGGACGGATCGAGCGGACCGAGGAGCGGGAGGTAGTAGTCGCAGCGGAGCGTCTCCATGTAGGGAAAGTAGGCGGCGTGGTTCAGATGGTTCAGGACGTCCAGGTCGTGGTACGGTACGTAGAAGCGTCGGTGCACGCGCCAGGGAGCGGAGGTCGGTTCGGCCATCGATCGCGTCGGACGCTCCCGGCCCCATATATGGGCGGGTGCGGGTGGGGGCGCCGCTCGCGTCCGCACGTCGGGCGCGGAGCAGGGACATGAGCGGTCCGGGTTCCAGTGGAAATGGGGGGGTGGGGGGCCCGCCCCGGCCCGGGGAGATGGCCGCGATCGTCGCGGATGTCCGGCACAAGGTGCGGGAGCACTCGGCCCGCTTCGAGTCCGCGATCCCGCTGATCGCGAGCGAGAACCTGCTCTCGCCGTACGCGAAGGAGCTCCTCATCAGCGACTTCCACTCCCGGTACGCGGAAGGCCTCCCGGGGGAGCGGTACTACGAGGGGAACGAGCAGGTCGACCAGGTGGAGAACCTCTGCCTCGACCTCGCCCGACGGCTCTTCCGCTGCTCGTTCGCCGACGTCCGCCCGATCTCGGGCACGGTCGCGAACCTCGCCGTGCTGAAGGCGCTCGCCGAGCCGGGCGACCTTGTCGCCACGAACCGGCTCGCCGACGGCGCCCACATCTCGAGCGCCTCGTTCGGCGCGTTCGGCCTCCGCGGCGTGAAGCCGGTCTACTACGCGTGGGACGCCGAGCGGATGACGATCGACGTCGCCCGCTCCCGCGAGATCCTGCGGGCCGTCCGGCCGAAGCTCTGCCTGTTCGGGCTGTCGCTGTTCCTGTTCCCGCTCCCGATCGACGAGCTGCGCCCGACGCTCGAGGAGATCGGGGCGAAGGGCTGGTACGACGGCGCGCACGTCTTGGGGCTGATCGCCGGCGGCGTTTTCCAGGACCCGCTCCGCGAGGGGTGCAGCGTGATCAGCGCGTCGACGCACAAGACGCTCCCCGGACCCCAGCACGGGATCCTCCTCGGCGACGGCCTCGACCCCGAGGTCCAGAAGCGCCTGCAGTCGGGCGCGTTCCCCGGCGTGACCAGCAACCACCACCTGAACGCGATGGCGGCCCTCACGGTGAGCCTCGCGGAGCAGATCGAGTTCGGGCGCGCCTACGCGACCCAGATCGTCGCGAACGCGCGCGCCCTCGCCCAGGCGCTCCACGACAAGGGGTTCGACGTGCTCGCGGCGGACCTGGGGTTCACGCGCTCCCACACCCTCGCCGTCCGCGTCGAGCGGGAGGGCGGCGGGGAGGACGTCGCGCGCCGCCTTGCGGCGAGCGGGATCATCTCGAACAAGAACCTCCTCCCCGGCGACAAGAGCCCGAAGCACCCGGGCGGCGTGCGCCTCGGGACCCCCGAGGTCACGCGCGTCGGCATGAAGGAGCGCGAGATGGCCCGGATCGCCGAGCTGTTCGACGACCTCCTCCACCGCGGGCGCCCCCCCGAGGAGGTGCGGGCCGCCGCGGCCGAGCTCAAGCGCGGGTTCACCACCCTGCAGTACTGCTTCGGCGCGGGGGAGGCGGCGTACCGCTACTACGATCTCACCGGGCGCGACCCGGCCTAGGGCTCGTCGTCCCGGGTCGCGGCCGCGCGGAGCCGGAGCGCGCGGTCGAGCTCCTCGGGATCGACGACCACGGTGACCGCGTCGTCCGGCTCGGGCGCGAGCGCGAACCGCGCCCCGCCCTGGCCCGCGTCCGTGGCCGCGAGCGTCCCGTCGGTCACGAGCGACGCGACCCAGTCCGCGAGGTCGGGCGGCGCCGGCGGCGGCGCCCACCGGGCCGCGATCCCGGCGAGGTCGATCGCCCCCGCGTCGCGGACGATCTCGATCGCCGCCGCGCGCCCTTCGGCCAGGCGGAGGAGCTCGGGGTCGTCGTCCGGGGCCTCCCGGGAGTCCCGCGAGGGGATCGACCGGCGCCGCCACGCGAGGATGCCGAGGGCGGCGCCGGCGCCCGCGCCGGGCAGGACGGTCACGAGCAGCAGTTCCTCGGCGAGCGTCGGCGAGGGGACCCCCACCTCGATCGGGGCGAGGAGCGCGTCGCCCGCGAGGTCCGAGACCGTCACCGTCGCCGGGGTCGCCCCGGGGACGCTGTAGTTCACCCAGACCGCGGTCGCGGCCGGACCGACGCTCGCGGCGTACGCCCCGACCGTCGTCGAGCGGCTCCCGACGGTCGTGGTGACGAGCACTTCCGCGCCGGGGACCGGGTTCCCGAACCGATCGGTCACCCGCCAGAGCGTCGCCCCGGACCGGGTCCCGGACTCGGCGGGCGCGGGGTCGAAGAGCCGGAGCTCGCGGTCGTCCGGCAGGACCGTGAGCGCGAACGGGGCCGGCGGCGCAGGGCCCCCGTCGGCCACCGAGAGCCCGACGTCGATCGTCCCGGCGCTCGGCACGTCGATCGTCACCCGGAGCGTCCCGTTCGCCCACGCGCCCACGGGGACGTCGAACCATCCGGGGAGCGCGCTCGAGAGCGGACCGAGTCCGGTCGCGTTCACCCAGCCCGCGACATCGCCGCCCGCGGCGGTGGTGAGCGAGATCTCGGCGGGCGACGCGTAGAGCGGGACCGTCGCGCCCGCCGGGTCGCGCGCCTCCCATTCGAGCACCGCCGCCGTGCCCGCGACCGTCGTCGGGGTCCCGGCCAGCGCAGCGGCGACGATCGACGTCGCCGGCCCCGCGAGGACCGTGGCCGAGAAGTCCGACCGGACCCGCGCGCCGAGCGCGTCGACGATCGTGAGCGAGACCGTCACCGGTCCGGCGGCCGGCGGAACGAACGTCGCCGAGAGGTTCCCGTCGTCGGACAGGTTCGCCTCCGCGAACGGTTGGGCGAGGTCGGTCGCGTTCCACCACGCCCGGGCCGGCCAGAGGCCGCCCGAGACCGAGGCCGACAGGACGGTCCCCGCGCCACCGGCGAGCGGGACGGTCGGCGGCGCGAGATCGACCCCGAGCGGCCCGGCGATCGTCGCGGTCGACACGGCCGATTGGTTCGCGCCGAGCGCGTCGACGACCCACGCGGTGAGCGGATAGGTGCCGGGGGCACCGTACACGGGATCGAAGCTCCAGTCCGGACCGGACGAGGTCGAGCAGGCCACCGGCCCCGCGCCCGGCGCGAGGCACGCCCGGGCGAACGGGGCGGTGCCGGTGCCCGGGGCGACCCGCACGTCCACCGCGACGGCCGAGCCGACGTATCCGCGGGGCGCCCCCGGAACGATCTCGACCCGAGGCGCGGGCGCGACCGAGATATTGGAAAGCCGGACGGTCGACGCGGAGGCTCCGTTCGACAGCGTCAGGCTCGGGGTCGCGGTGCCGTTGGCGGAGTACGCGAATGCGATCGCGCATCCGAGCGCGACGGGTCCCTCGGTCGCGTTCGGCACCGTGCAGGGCGCGGTCACGTTCGCGAGGCCGAGGCCCGGGTCGAGCGTCGTGGTGTAGGCGAGCCCGGGCGCGCCCGTCCCGTTCAGGGAGAACCCAACCGTCTCCCCCGCGTCCACCGTCGTCCGGTTCGCGGACGCGGCGACGATCATCGTCGGGACCGCGGCGAGGGCGACCGTCACGGAGGAGGTCGTCACCCAGCCGGCCGCCGTCGCGAGCTTCGCGTAGACCGAGAGGTTGCCCGGCGCCGCGCCGGCGGCGGCCGTGACGTTCGCGTCCGGTCCCGAGCCCGGAGGGTCGGCGAAGCTCCACCCTTCGCCCGAGAGGGACCAGCCGAAGATCGGCGCGACCGGGCACGGGGTGCCGAGGACGCTCCAGGCGGACGCATCGAACGTCGCCACCGCGCCCGAGCTGACGGGCCACGTCGCGAACGCCGGCGCGAGGGAGACGTTCTCGAGGTCCAGGTAGAACTCGATGTGGAAGCGGGTCCCGTTCTGGGTCACGACCGGCTCGGTGCCGGTCGGGTACGGCGGGGCGGGCGCGAGGGTCACCGCCCCGTACGGCCCCGAGGTCGTGTTGCAGAACTGCACCCCGCCGACGGTTGGCCCGCAGACGACCTGGGGCGTCGCGAGGATCGAGAAGTTGTACTCGCCGTCGGGCGCGGCGTGGGTCGTGCCGTTCTCGACGTCGCACGCGTAGGCGTACGGCGCGCTGCCGTTGATGGCGGAGGCGACCTCCGCCTCGTACGAGTAGTTGATCGGCGTGACCGGGATGAACGTGGAGTCCTGGATCGCCACGGTCCCGTTGTACGCGCTCGGGAGCGGGGATCCCGCGCACACTCCCGAGGACGCGGCGCCGTACAGCGCCCGCGGACCGTCCCCCGGCGCCCCCGGGACCGCGAGGAGCCCGGTGCCAAGCGCGGCGCCCGCGACGAGCACGGCGAGCAGCACCGCGGTGCGGCGACCGGCACGGCCGGACATCGGGACCCCTGCCCGCGACCCGAGGGAGGCGGTCCGGCCCGGACCGCACCACCCTGCCAAAAACCCTCCGTCGTCGGGCCGCCGGGAGTGAACGGTGCGGTGCGCGACGGCGTCTTACCGCGCCATCGGTCGGGGAGGCGTGGCCCGACCGACGGTGACCTGGATCACTCCGCCCCGGCTCGCGTCGCTGCCGGTCGAGCGGGCCCAGCTCGAGTACTCCTCGCGGGCGCTCGCGTTCGCGGACGATGGAGGGCGCCTCCTCCGCGCTTGGGGTCCGCCCGAGCGGCCGTGGGGGCTCGGCGTCGCCGCGGACGGGGCGCGGTGGCGCGTCGAGGCGTGGGGCGCGGGGCCGGCGGCCGCGCGGCAGGCGGCGCGGGAGCTGTTCTCGCTCGACCATCCGCTCGAGGAGTTCTACCGGCTCGTCCGTTGCGAGCCGGTGCTCCGCGGTACTGAGCGGCGGTTCCGGGGCCTGCGCATCCCCCGGGACGCGAGCCTGTACGAGGCCCTGCTCTACGCGATCGTCGGCCAGCAGCTCTCGGTGCGGGCAGCGAGCGCGATCCTGCGCCGCCTTCTCGACCGCGCCGGGGCGCCGCTCCTCGTGGACGGCATCGAGGTCTCGGCGGTGCCGCGCCCGACGCGCCTGGCCGCGCTCCCGGTCGAGGAGCTGCGGGGGCTCGGGCTCAGCGCCGCCAAGTCGCGGGCGATCCTCGCGCTCGCCGGGACGGTCCGCCGCCGGTCCCTCGCCCCGGCGACCCTCCGCGCCCTGCCGCGCGCGGACGCCATCGCGCGGCTCGACGCGCTCCCGGGGGTCGGGCGGTGGACCGCGGAGAACGCGCTCCTCCGCGGCGCGGGCCGGACCGACCTGTTCGTCGCGGGCGACCTCGGCCTTCGCGCGGCGCTCGCCCGCTACGCGGGGATCGAGCGGGAGCGGCCGGAGGACGTCGCACGGGCCTGGGCCGAGGCGTGGTACCCCGGATGGGGGAGCTACGCGACGCTCTACCTCTGGCGGAAGATGGTCGCGGACCGTTCGCTCATGGTCGCCGGCTGACCGCGTCCGTCCTCAACCGCCGAGGGGGAACGCCCGCACGACCCGGTGCTCGGGGCCCTGCGGGGTGAGCGTGCTCTCCTTCAGGGCGAGCTCCTCGACGCGCACCGGCGCGGCGGACGGGGCCGGCAGCGTCCCATCGAGCAGCGCCCGCGCGCGCTCCCGATCGCCCCGGGAACGGACCCGGAAGAGCGTGACGTGCGGCACGAGCTCCCGTCCTTCCGCCGGGAGGCCGACGGTCGCGAGCGCGGCGTCGAGGCGGTGCCCGAGGGCGGCGACCTCCGCGCGCCCGCGCCCGACCCCGAGCCAGACGACGCGCGGCCGCTCGGGCGACGGGAAGGCGCCGATCCCTTCGAGCCCGAGGTCGAACGGCGCCGTGCCGCGCGCGACCGCCGGCAGCACGTCGAGGATCCGGTCGATCTCGCCGGGCCCCACCTCGCCGAAGAAGCGCAGGGTGAGGTGCGACGGCGCCGCGGCCGCGGATCCCGCCCCGAACCCGGGGCCGACGGGGCGTCCTACATCGATCGCGAGGAACGCGCGCACGCGCCGGCCACGGTCCTCGAGCTCTTACCGACCGCGCGCCCCGGGCTCGATCGGCTCGGTCGGCGCTCCGCGGAGCACCCAGACGATCGCGCGGTCCCGACCGGCCCCGATCCGGCCGAGCGACGCCCGCACGGCCCGGGCGTGCGCAGCGGTCCCGACCACGAACAGCACGACCGCGCCCCGGGCGGCCGCCTTCGAGAGGTCGTGGCGGATCCGCTCCGCCCGGCGCGCCCCCGTCACCTCCGCCTCGACATGCACGTTCCGCCCGCCGAAGTACCGCCAGGCCCATCCGGTCCTAAGCCGGTCGATCGCTCCGGCGAGCTCCCCGGGCGCGGCGCCGGTGACGGCCGGCGGAAGCTGGTCGAGCCGCGCGTCGGGGAGCGTCGTGTCGAACCGCCCCTGCCGGAGGATCTCCATCCGGTACCCCCGCCGGGCGAGGACTCGGAACGCGGCCAGGAGGAGGCGGCGGTGCTCGGCGCTCTCGCGCGTCGCCTCGGTCGGCGCTCCGAGGCCCAGGCTCCGAGCGCCGGCGTCGGTGAGACGGACCCCGAGGGGTCCGACCTCGACCCAGCGCTCGCGCACGACGGTCGGCCAGGCGTCGCTGAGGCGGGCTGCATCGATCGGGAGCCCCGGGAGGGCGAGCGCCGCCGCGACCACCGCGCCCTCGGAGAGCGGCCTGCCGTTCTCCTCGGCCGCGAGCACCGCGAGGAGGAGCCGTTCGATGGCGTCCGACGTCCCGGCGGGGCTCGACGGGCGCGGCGGGGGCCCGAGCGCGCGCGTCCGGTCGACCTCGATCGCCCAGGACGCCATCGGGTCGGCCGGAGGGTCGGGCCCGGGCGGCACGGGCACGAGCCGGCCGGTCTCGGGATCGAGTTCGACCGCGCGTCCGACCGGCAGGTGGGGGAGGATCGCCTCGGACTCCTCCCGGGCGAGACCCAGCCAGCCGCCCGCCTCGGCCGCCGCGGGCGGCGGGACGCGGAACGCGACGAACTGCGTCGAGGCGCCGGCGGCCGCCGCGCGGAGCTCGGGCGCGAGCCGCTCGGGGTACTGGGTCGCGACGATCGCCCGAAGCCCGTACTTCCGCCCCTCGGCGAGCACCTCGGCGACCAGGCGCGGCGAGAACCCGTGGACCTCGTCGAGCACGACCAGGACCTCGCGCACCCGCGGGAGCGGCCCCTCGCCCGCGACGCCGAGGAAGGCGCGGGCGAGCAGCAGGGTACCCGCGAACGCGGCCGCCTCGGGTCCGAGCTGGGCGAGCGGGAGGCGCACCAGCACCGCGCCCGCGTCGCCGAGGATCGCCTCGAGCGGGAGGCCGCCCTCGGGCGGGGCGAGCAGCTCGGCGAGCGCCGGCACGAGGACGACCTTCGAGAGCCGCGTCGCGGCGGACCAGAGGAACTCCGGATTCCGCCGGACGACCGGCCGCAGCTCGTCGAGGAACCGGCCGAGCTCGGGGCGTCGGGTGCCGAGGCGGGCGGCGTCCCTCCGGTCCTCGCTCGTCAACAGGTCGTACAGGTCGACCAGCGTGCCGCCCGACTCGAGGACCAGGCGCACGAACGTGTCGTAGATCCGCTCGAGCCGGAAGCCCCAGTAGACATCGGTCCCGTCGGCGCTCAGGCGCTTCACCGCCGCGACCAGGACGGCCGCGATGCGGTCCTCGTCGGGCCCCCGGGGGAGTGCGGAGATGCCGGGCACGGGCGGCGCGCCCGCGTCGACCGCCACGACGCGCGCCCGGTCGCGCGGGCCGAGCCGCCCGACGACCGCCGGGGCGAGGTCGCCGTGCAGGTCGAGGACGATCGTCGCGACGCGGTCCCGGATCGCGTCGGCCGCGCGGCGGGCGAGGTACGTGGTCTTCCCCGCCCCGGACGCCCCGAACACGACCGCGTGGCCGGTCGGCGCCCCGGTCGGGGTCGGGACGGTGGGCGCCCGCGGTTCGGCCGTCCCCGCGAGGAGGTCCGCGTCCCCCCGGCGCCACGCGTCCCCCGCGAGGTCCGCGATCCGGCGCTCCCGCCAGCGCCGTCGGGCGGCGAACCCGGCGCGGTAGCGCACGGTCGTGGCCAGGCCCTCCCCCGACCACTCGCGCGCGAGGGCCCGCCCCACGTCCGCGAGCCGCGCGGCACCGGCGACCGGGTCGGCCGCCGCGAACCGGAAGCGGCGCGCGGCGTACAGCCCCCCGTGGCGCCCGCGCAGCCAGAACGTCTGCACGGCGAGCCAATCCCCCCCGGCGAGCCGCTCCGAGATCGCGGGCGGGTCGAGCGGGACGGGATCGCCGCGGTCGCGCCCCGCGTCCGCGCCCGGGACGATCGACCCGATGCGGTCGAACGCGAGGCCGATCGGCTCGGGCGCGCGGCGCGCCGGGACCGGCGCCGGGAGCCCGAGCGGTCCCGGGCTCGCGTCGGCGGCCGCGCGGACGAGGGCGCCCGGGCGGACCGTCACCCACGGCCGCGGGTCGGCGCCCTCGTGCTCGAGGACCGCGCCCGCCGGCGCCGGCGCGGCGGCGATCTCGTGCGCGAGCGCGCGGTAGAAGATCCGGCGGAGGCGGTAGGGCGCGTCGACGCGCAGGCTCGCGCAGTCAGACGGCGGCACGTCGGGCCTCCGCGCGCGCGATGGCGTCGAGCCGGTCGATCTCGTGCGCGAGCGCGGGGAGGCCGTTCACGCGCGCGAACGCGCGCAGGCGGTCGGTCCCGACGGCGTGGCGCACCGCGCGGTCGTACTCCCAGAGGCGCACGGTCCAGAGCGTGCGGCCGTCCGGGAACAGGTAGAGCCGGGCGCGGGGGCGATACGGTCCGGCGATCGGGAGCCGCAGCTCGCCGATGGCGCGGACGCGTCGGGTCGTTCGGCGGGGAATCGGTTGGGCGACGTCGCATTCGATGCCAGATGCATCCACGGTCGTTCACAAACCCTCCCGCCGCCGCCGAGCCTGCGGACGGTGGGGTTCGGTCGGGGTGCGGCGGGGTCCCGTCGCACCGGCGCGGTCGCCCGCCCTCGGACGGCTCGCCCGCGGCCGGACCACCGCGGAGGAACGAGGGACGGGGGTCCGGCGCGAGCGCCGGGAAGTCCGCTAGCGCGACGGCGCGCCCAACCACTGCGCGAGCGCTCGGCGGAACCGGCCGGGCGTTCGCTGGGGGCGGGCGGCCGGGAAGGACCCGTTCTCCTTCGCGGCGACGCCGGGCGTCAGCGGGTTAGGGTCGATCGCTCGGTCGGCGTTCGGCCTCGATCGGAACGATCGGGGGCGGCGACCGATGCGAGGACCCGGGTTCGGGTCAGGCCGGCGTCGGATTCGGTCGGAAGGTTCCCGCGGGCGATCGAGGGGGGAACGGTTCGGGACCGGTGGGGCGGCGCGCAGCCTCGCATTCGCCCGGCCCAGGCGGCGCCGGAGGTCGGCGCTTCCGCCCCCGCGGTCGATGAACGCTGAGGAGAAAGATCGGACGCCCCGAGAGGTTGTGGAAGGACCCCTCGCACGCCCAGGACACGGTGCTGTCCTCTGGGGGCGATGTGAAGGGGTCCTTCCGGGGGTGGTTGCAACCCAACGAGGGGGTGCACCGTATTTGAGGCGGGAACCGGGAGGTCGCGGAACGCCCCCGCGCGCGGCCGTTTCAGCGCGCGCGGGCGGGTTCGGCCGGCACGATCCGCGGGAGCTCGCCCTGGATCGCCGGCGTGCGGCGGCTCGAGGCGCGGGAGGTCGCGGCGTGCCGCGGGAGGAGCCAGCGCTCGCCCCACGCCCTCAGCTCGCGGGCCGCGGGCGCGAGGCCGAGGCCCATCTCGGTCAGCGAGTAGACGACCGAGAACGGGCGGGTGCTGACGACCGTGCGCTGCACGACGCCCTGGGACTCGAGGAACTTGAGGGTCGCGCTCAGCGTCTTCGCGTTGAGCCGCGGGTTCGACTTCAGGATCTCGCTGAACCGCTGGGGTCCCTCGAGCAGACGGTGGACGATCGCGAGCCGCCACTCCGTGCCGATGACCCCGACCGCCGCGAGCACGGGGCACAGGCTCCGGCCCTCGGCGCTCTCGCAGCTGTCGCTCCCCGCGGCCGAGGACCCGGGTCCGCGATGGGTGCGATCGATCTCCATCCTGGTCGCCTCGATCGTCCTAGGCCCGCGGAGGATTAAATAGTTACGGCATGAAAGTAGGTGAAAATCCGTAACCGAGCGGGCGCGTCCCACCGTTCGCGCTCCGCCCCGGCGGCCCGCACCTTTTTCTCCGCGCTCGCCGGTCGGGGGCCATGGCGCTGAAGCGACGCGAGGTCGAGCTGACGGTCGAGCGGCCGCTCGACCCCACGAACCCCGGCGCCGGGACCGTCCGTCTCACCGGACGGTTCGAGGGCGACGCGGACGGCCGCGCGCCGTCGCACGGGGAGCTGGCCGACGCGCTCGATCGGCTTCGGGCCGACCTCGACGCCCTCGTCGGCGCCCCGATCGCGGCGATCCCGGTCGCCCGGCCCGATCGTGAACTGACCGAGCTCATCGAGACGTACCGCCCCCGCCAGCGCGACCTGGTGGACGCGCTGCGCGGCGACGGGGAGCTGACGGTCGGCGAGCACGAACGGCTGCTCGCCTACCTCGACGGGATCGGCGCGCGCCCACCGGGAGCGCCCTCCTCCGCACCGGCGAGCCCGCCGCCCGAGCCGACGTTCGACCGTCCGATCGCCGCGGTCCCGATCGCGGCGGACCGGTCGCCCGAGTCGGCCCGGCCGATCTCCGAGCTGCTCGAGCGCTACCAGATCACGTCGCTGAAGCAGGCCGGCGCGGTCCGGGCCCGCCGCGAGATCTCGTTCGAGGAGTACATGGCGCTCAAGCGTCACTTCCAGCGCGACGAACCCCCGCCGCGCGCCCCGGGCTAGCGAGGCGAGCGGATGGGCCCCGTCTCCGCCCCCGCCGCGCCGACGGGGATCCGCGCGATCCTCCTGGACTACGGCGGAACGCTCGTCAGCGGCACCCCGGATCCGTACCCGGTCTGGGCGCCGGTGCTCGCGGCCCGCGGACTCTCCCTCGACCGCGCGGGCTGGGAGGGCGCGAACGATCGCGCGCTCGCCCGTCTCGGACACCTGATGTACCGCACGGTCGGGGAGCGGCCGACGTTCTGGGACCGCGTGCACGCCGCGACGCTCGAGGAGCTCGGCGTGGCGGACCCCGGCGGGGCGATCGTGGCGGCGCTGCACGACGCCGCCACGTCGCCGACGGAGCGCCCGCCGTTCCCCGAGACCGAGGCGGTGCTGCGCGAGTTGCGGGGGCTCGGGCTCTCCCTCCATGTCGTCTCGAACAGCACCGACTACCTCGTCGAGGCGATCGACCGCCTCGGGTGGCGGGACCGGTTCGACTCGCTGACGTACTCCCAGGAGGCCGGGGCGGAGAAGCCGGACCGGCGGGTGTTCGAGCTGGCGCTCCGGCGGGCCGGGGTCCCGCCGGGCGCGGCGCTGCACGTCGGCGACACCTGGGGGGCCGACTACGAGGGCGCCCGGGCCGCCGGCCTCAACGCCGCGTGGCTCAGCCGCGACGGGCGCGCCCCGCCCGAGCCCGCGACGACCGTCCGGGACCTGACGGGGATCCGCGCGCTCCTCGGGCGGTGAGCGCCCGGCCGCGCGTCAGCCCCCGGCGGTCTCGGCCGGCTTCGGGTACGCCACCATCGCGAGGCACCCCACGTCGGTGATGCCGCGCCGCATCCGGACCGCCCGCGCCCGACCGGGCGCGACCGTCGCGTCGGGATCGGTCGGCGCGCCGATCACCGCGCCCGGCGGGAAGCTCGGCGAACCGATCTCCCCGGACGTGCGGAACAGCCCGACGCTCGTCTCGCGGCGACGGAGCAGTCCGGCCGCCTCCGTGAGGAACGCGCCGAGGGCCGGACCCTCGTCGACCCCCTCGGGCAGCCCGAGCGTCGCCATGCTGAACGTCGCGACGCCCTTCGTCCGGCTCTCGGGGGTGATCCGCTCCGCGACGAACAGATCCTCGGACCGGGCGAGGCACCGGCGCGCGGTCTCCTCGGGGGACTCCCGGAGCTGGAGGAACGCGAGCCGGGACGTCCACCCCTTGTCGAACACCGCGTCGGCCGCGGCCTGCAGCGCGTCGGACGGCGACGCGACGACCACGGGACGCGCGACGCGCTCCCGCGGCGGGGCCGCCCCGCCCGGCAGCAGCGGCCCGGCCGCGTCGACCTCCCACGCCTCCGCCGGGACCGCGGCCGCTTTCCCGATCCGTTGGACGATCGCCCGCGCTTCGGTCCGCTCGGCCGGGTCGACGGCCCGGGTGGGGCCGCCGCCGAGGACGGCCGCCCCGTCGCCCCGCTCGACGACGAACGTCGCCACGTCGGCCCGGGTCGTGGCCTGCGCGAGGCGGCCCCCGACCGCCCCGGTGCCGAGCACCCGCGCGAGGAGACCGACCTCCCGGCCGGTGGCCCCGCGCTCGTGGGCCCCGCGGGTCAGCGCCTCGAACTCGGCCGGCCCGAGACCGGCGGGCGGCGTCGCGAGCGCGCGGAGGGCGCCCGGCGAGAGGAGCACGAGCAGGAGGTCCTGCTCCGTGAGGTCGCGCGCGATCTCGAGCGCGGCGTCCGAGACCGCCTGAGCCTCGGGGGTGCCCGGATATCCGGGCGGCACGGCGATCCCCTGGAACGGGATCTCGGCCGGCACCGGCTCGGGTCCGGCGAGGAAGCCCTGCGTGAGCCGGTTCCCGATCGCGTGGAGGGCGGCGAGCGCCATCGAGTTCGCGGCGTTCCCCGCCGCGACGAACGCGATCTCGCGGTAGCGGCCGTCGGCGACGAACCGGTTCCCGACCCGCAGCGTCCCGGACTCCCGGCGCAGCGCGAGCCGGACCGCGTGGTAGGCATCGGCGGCGGTCACCGCCGCACGGAAGGCGATCGCGTGGATCGGGTCCGGGCCCTTCGGATCCGGCTCGCCCGGCGGGAACGGGTCCCAGGGGAAGGCGCCGATCACGGTCCGCGGGAGCGGGGGCCCCCGTCAAGAGGATGACGGCGGCCCGCCGCTCAACCGAGCTGGAGCCGCTCGGGCGCCGCGGCGCGCCCGGGGCCGAGGAACCGGCCCGGCGCGAAGGCGGCCGGGTCGAGGTCGGTCGGCTCGCCAAGCGCGGCGCGGGCGATCCGCTGGGACGCGGCCGGCGCGAGCATGAACCCGTGGCCCCCGAACCCGTTCGCCTGCACGAAGCCGCGGAGCCGCGGGTCCTCGCCGATGATCGGGAGGCCGTCCGGCGTGTCGTCGTAGAACCCCGACCAGGCCCGGAGGATCCCGACCGACGCGAGACGGGGCAGGAGCCGGACGAGCGCCCGCGACATCGTCCGAAGGAACTCGGGCGAGCTCGGCATCCCCGCGGCGGTGCCGGCGGGATGCGGGACCGTGACCCCGCCGACGATCTCCCCCCGCATCGTCTGGCTGAGGTACAGCCCGTCCGAGGGCCGGACCACCATCGGGTCGAGGAACGGCTTCATCGGCTCCGTCGCGAGGATCTCGTGGCGCGTCGGCGAGTTCGGGGTCTCGAGGCCCGCCCGGCGCGAGAGCTCGGCCGACCAGCCGCCGGCGGCGTTGACGACCACCCCGGTCTCCACGCGGCCGCGCGACGTGACGACCCCGGCCACACGGCCGTCGCGGGCCTCGACGCCCGTCACCTCGACCCCGAGGGCGACCTCGATGCCCCGCGCCCGGACGTCCTCGTAGAGGCCCCAGATCGCCGGGAACGGGTAGAGGATCCCGTCGCTGGCGAGGTACGACCCTCCGACGGCCACGCCCGGCGCGAGGCCCGGTACCAGCGCCGCGACGCCCGCCGCATCGAGCATCTGGGAGGGGAGGTCCTCGGAGCGGACCAGGTCGTGCACCGTCCGCAGCCGGGCGAGCTCGACCGCGGTCTCCGCGAGGAACAGGTAGCCGGACTGGCGGAACCAGAGGTTGTAGCCGAACTCGCTCCCGAAGCGGCGGTAGGCTCGGACCGACTCGCGGGCCAGCCGCACGGTCGCGCGCGTCTCCCACTGCTGCCGGACGCCGCCCCCGTTCCGGCCCGAGGCGCCGCTCGAGAGGAAGCCGCGGTCCACCACCAGGATCGGTCCGGCCCCCGCGGCGGCGAGGTGGTGCGCCGTGTAGAGGCCGACGATCCCGGCGCCGACGACGACCGCCCGGTACTCCCGGCGGGCCGGAGCGCTCACGATCCCCCCGGCGGGCGAGGCCCGGCGGCGAGCGCGGCGAACGCGGCGAGCGGTACCGGCACCAGCGGCGGCCGCTGGGTGATGTAGCCCACCTCCGAGGGCGGCCGGCCCTCCAGAAGGGCGAGCACGAGCAACGTGTCGGGCAGGCAGTAGCGGCCCTGGCAGAGCCCGGTTCCGACGCCCGTGTAGCGCTTCACGACCTCGATGCCCCGGTAGCCGGCCCGATGCGCCTCCTCGATCTCGTCGAGGAGCACGTCCTCGCACGGGCAGGCGATCCAGCGCCCGCGCGGGCGGCCGGTCATCAGCTCGCGGTAGTACCCCTCGAGCTCGGACGGCCCGACCGACGCCGCGGAAAGATCCGGCGCCAGGCCGGTCGCCACGGACCGGCCGAGGATCGCGTCGGCGACGCGCTCGCCGCTCGCGACCGCCGCGTCGGGCGGGAGGCCGGCCGTCGACCCGGCCGCGTACAGGCCGGGCACGGAGGTCGATCCGTCCTCGGCGACGACCGGGTAGTACGCGCCCGTCGGGGCGCGCCAGGCCATCCGGGCCCCGGCCTGGAAGAACAGCTGGGGCGTCGGGAGCCGGCGATGCGCGAGCACGACCGCGTCGCACGCGAGGTCGAACCTCGACCCCGAACCGCGCGACCGCAGGGCGAGACGCCGCACCCGGCCGCGGCCGCTCGCGCGCTCCACGAGGACCCGCGGGTAGAGCGGGACGTCGAGCTCCGACGCGAGCCGGACCACCTCGGGCCCGATCGGTCCGGGCGCGACGAGCGCCTCGCACCGGTCGCCGAAGCGGCGGAGCAGCTCGGCCGCGCGGGCGCCGCCGCCGACCACCACCGCGCGACGGAACGGAGGGTCGTCCGGTCCCCGGGCCAGGGCGAACGCCCCGTCCGCGGTCAGGACCCCGGGCCGGTCGTTGCCGGCGAACAGGAGGCTCGCGTCGTAGCCCCCGGTCGCGACGACGACGTGGGGCGCGGTGAGCTCGATGCCCTGCGCCGGCTCGGCGAACCCGTAGAGGGAGAACGGGGCCGACGACGCCGGCCGCGGCGGGAGGAACGCGACCGTCGCCGCGAGCCAGGCCGGGTCGCCGGCCGGGGGCGCGGCGGTCCGGTCGACGATCACGACCTCGCGGCCCGCGGCGCGGAGCCGCTCCGCCGCGGCGCGTCCGCTGGGTCCCCCTCCGACCACCACCACGTCGGCGCGCCGGTGGACGGCCGCGGGGACCGGCCACGGGGGCGCGTCGATCGACGGCGCCGCCCCGAAGCCGGCGAGCCGACGCACGACCCGTTGGTAGGCGGCCGTGAGCCACGCGGGGCGGCGAAAGCCGTGCAGGGTGTCGACCCCGCCGGGGAAGACGAAATCGAGGACCCCGAGCAGATCGAACCGCGGGGACGGCCACGCGTTCTCTGTACGGACCTCGTCCCCCTCGGCCGGGGCGTACCGGCACGCGCGAACGTTCGGGTGGCCGTTCACCCGGACGAGGCAGCCCGTGCAGTACCCGATGCCGCACACCGGGGCCCGCGGCCGATGGTAGCGGATCGACCGCTGGAGGACCGGCACGCCGTCCCGGGCGAGGGACCGCGCGAGCGGCTCGCCGGGCCGGACCTCCTGCGAACGGCCCTCGAAGCGAAACCGTCGCGCCGGAGCTCCACCCATGCCGAACGGCGGGGACGCCCCTGCCCGTTCAAAAGCGTGGTTGCCCGACCGCGGTGCGCCCGCGCGGGCCGGAACCGTCGACACCGCCGGTCCACACCGCGAGGCGATGACTATATAGAAACCCACAGTTCCGGCGGCCTACGTACATGCGCAGCACCGGAGGGTTCCACGGCCGCCGCATCCAGAAAACCGGCGGATCGACGTTCATCATCTCGCTCCCGAAGAACTGGGTCGTGTCGCGGGGCCTCGGCGCGGGCGATACGCTGTTCTTCACGCCCCGGGCCGACGGATCGCTCACGGTCTTCGCGGAGGCGGGCGAGTCCGGCGAGCCCGACCGGCGCGTGGTCGAGGTCTCGAACGACCTCGACAACGAGCACCTGTTCCGCCGCCTGATCGCGGAGTACATCGCGGGCTATCCCCTCCTCGAGATCCGCACGACCGGCCGGATGAGCGCGCGGACCCGCGAGGTGATCCGCAGCTTCGCGCAGCGGATGATCGGCCCCGAGATCCTCGAGGAGACCGCGGAGTCGGTGATCCTCCAGGACGTCGTCGGCCAGAACCCGCTGCCGATCCCGTCCGTGATCCGGCGGATGCACCAGATGGTGCGCGCGATGCAGACCGATGCGATGGCGGCGTTCCGCGCGCGCGACCTCTCGATCGCCCGGGACGTGATCGAGCGGGACTGGGAGGTCGATCGCCTCCACTGGTTCCTGCAGAAGCAGGTGACGAGCGCGCTGCGTGACGCGCGCATCCTCGTGACCCTCGACCTCACCCTGCCCGAGTGCTCGACCTACCTGCTCGCGTCGCGCGTCCTCGAGCGGATCGCCGACCATGCGGTCCGCATCGCGGAGACCGTGTCGATCGTCGGGCGGGAGCGCCCGCCCGAGCGGTTGATGGGCGAGCTCGACCGGATGGCCGACGCGTCGGCCCGGGCGCTCGCCGACGCGCTCGACAGCCTCGACTCGCGCGACATCCCGAAGGCGAACGACGTGGTCGACGCCGCGAAGCGGATGACCCGCGAGCGGGACCACATCCTCCACGAGCTCACGAGCAAGCGCGGCCGCCTCGCGGTCGGTCTCGCGTACGTGCTGGAGAGCCTCGAGCGGAGCGCGTTCTACGCGAGCGACCTCGCGGAGATCGCGATCAACCGCGCGGTCGAGTCCCCGGCGCCCGACGCGGTGAGCGCCCGGACCCGGCCCGAGCGGTCCGTCTCCGCTGCGACCGTCCCCTAGGCGCCGGTCCCGAGCACCCGGAGCACGAGGGCGCGCACCTCGTCCTCGGTCGGCACGCGGGGATTGCCGAGCGTCGCGGGCGACCGCCGCGCGGCGGCGACGACCGCGGGGAGCTCGGCGAGGGCCGTATCGACCGAACCGTGGGCCGCCCGAACCGTCGGCGGGAAGCGGAGGGCGTCGGCGAGGCGTCGCACCCGCTCGGCCAGGGAGACGTCCCCGGCCGCATCGGCGGGGCGCACCCGCTCCGCGAGCCGTTCGAGCCGGTCGCGGGCCCCGTTGCGGTCGAAATCGAGGACGTACGGCAGGGCGATCCCGATCAGGCGTCCGTACGGGAGGCCGGTCGGGCGGACGAGGGCCCGCGCGAGCGCGTGGGCCACCCCCCGCTGTGCGTTCGCCGCCGCGAGGCCGGCCGCGGTCGCCGCGTAGTGCAGCGCCTCCCGCGCCTCGGGGTCCTCGCTCCAGCGCACGGCGTGCGGCAGCCGCTCGAGCACGGTCGCCACCGTTCCGATCGCGAGCGCGTCGCCGATCGGATTCGACCACGCGGAGAGGTAGGCTTCGGCCGCGAGCGCGAGCGTCTCGAACCCGCCGTCGACGATCGGCTCGACCGGGAGTCCCTCGGCGAGCGCCGGGTCGACCAGCGCCCACTCCGGGAGGATGCCCCGGTGCGCGAGCTCGAACGGGGCGCCGTCGTCGCCGAAGAGATCCACCGTCCAGCTCACTTCCGCCCCGCTCCCGCTCGTGGTCGGTACCGCGACGCACCGCCGTCGCGGGGGATCCGGTGCCTCCCGGAGCGGGGGGAGCGCGCGCAGATCCTCCTCCGGGAGCTCCGCCGCGAATCGGGCCGCCTTCGCCCCGTCGAGCGTGCGCCCGCCGCCGACGGCCACGATCCAGTCCGCCGAGGAGCGGCCGATCCGGTCGGCCAGCGCGGTCACCGAGGTCCATCGGTCCGGGGTCTCGGCCACGACGGTCTCCACCGAGGTCTCGGACTTCGCGAGCTCCTCGACGATCCGGCGCTCGCCGCGGCGGCGCGCGACCTCGGGGTCCACCACCACGAGCGCGGCGTGCGCGCCGAGGCCGCTGAGCTGCTCGAGGGCGCCGGGACCCCACCCGACGCGCGGCGCGAAGAAGAACCCGCTCATGGCCGACGCTTGGCGGGGTCAGCCGCCCGCGGTCGGACCCTCGCGGCACCGCCGGCACGCGCCGGTCGCGCTGAACGCGACCCCGTCGACGCTCCAGCCGTCGGGATGCCGGCGGGCGATCTCCGTCAGGAGGTGCCGGTCGAGCTCGGTCAGCTCGAGCCGCTGGATCCGGCCGCAGTTGCGGCAGACGATGTGGGCGTGCGGGTCCTCGGCGAGGTCGACCCGGACGACCCGCGGGGGGGGAGCGGGAGGGGGCGCGCGGGCGGCGACGCGGCGCGGTCGCGCCCGAGGGCTCCGCTTCGACCGCGCTCTCGGAGCCATCGGCGGACGGACGGAGCGGGTCTATTTAGGAGGTCACGGCGGCCGGATCAACGCTCGGCGTAGAGCACCCGGTTCTCGAAGTCCTGCCAGGCGGTATCGACGGTCCGGAACCCGGCCCGGGAGAGGAACTCCGCATGCAGCCGAAGCGGGCTCGCTGCGCGCGCCGGATGGCTGGCGTGCCGTCGGCGATGCTCCTGGAACGCCGCGCGGAGCTCGGGGACCTTGCGGGCCGCGCTCCACCACGCGCGCCAGCCGCTCCATTCCGCGCGTCGGGCGCGGCCGGGGTAGCGCACCGTGAGCACCCCGTTCGCGAGCCGGGCCATCGGGCCGTTCGGCGGGCTCGAGGGCAGGTAGTCGCCGTTGAGGAACACGCCGCCGCGCCGAACGACGCGGCCGAGGTCGGCGTAGAGGCGTCCGAGGTCGGATCGGGTCAGCCAGTGGAGGGCCGTCGTGCTGACCGCCGCGTCGTAGCGGCGGCCGGGCAGCGCGTCGACCCAGCCCGGAGCCCCGAGCTTCGCGTCGACCCACGTGAGCCGCCCGGCCTGCGACCCCAGCGCGCCCTCGCCGACCTGCCGGACGACCGGGTCGTAGTCGACGGCGACGACCCGGGCGCGCGGGAAGCGACGGAGGAGCCGGACGCTCAGCGAGCCCGGGCCGCATCCGAGGTCGAGCGCGGTGAAGCGACCCTTGAACCGGGCCGCGAGGACGTCGAGGATCACCTCGAACCGCGCCTCGCGGTTCGGGTTGAAGCTCTCCTGCTGCCGATCCCACGCGCGCAGCAGCGCCGCCCAGTTCGCTCCTGCCCGCGTGCGTGCCATCGCGGTGCGCACCGGGGCCGGGCGGATAACCCGAACGGGACTCGGTCCGACGTCCCGAAACGGGCCTCGCTCGTCGAGGGCCGGCGGTGCGGAGCGATGACGCATAACGAATCGGTTAATTCAATGCCCAGACGGTGCCTGCGAGCGGGCGCGAACGGTTGAACCGCTCGGCCGTAGGGCCGGGCAACGCATAACGAAACGCTTATACTACTCGCCCGCTCGTCGCCCCTCGGGGTCGTCCGCGACCCGGACGGAGACGGAACATGGAGGGACGGATCTCGCAGATCACGCTCGTCGTGACGAACCAGGCCCGCGCGTTCGAGTTCTACACGGAGAAGGTCGGCTTCGAGACGAAGACCGACGTCGCGCTCCCCGGCGGGGGCCGGTGGGTCTCCGTCGGGCCGAAGGGACAGGACCTCGAGCTGGCCCTGTGGGAGGTCGGGTCCGCCACGGATCCGACCCAGAAGGCGTGGTCCCAGCACTGGGCCCCGGCGAAGTCCCCTCCGATCGTGCTGCGCGTGGCCGACTGCCAGACGACCTATCAGGAGCTCCGCGCGCGGGGCGTGGAGTTCCCGCAACCCCCAAAGCAGTATCCGTGGGGTACGGCCGCCACGTTCCGGGACCCGGACGGGAACCTGTTCTCCCTCAACCAGCCCCCGAGCGAGTGGCCGAAGCCCTAGCGCGACCCGAGGGGACCCGGGTCCGAGCTCACGCGCGCGCCGCGTCCCGGTCGTGCCGTAGGGCGGCCGCGTCCTGCTCGAACTCGCGCGCGAAGAACCGGTCGACCGCCGCGGCGACCTCGGTCTCGGGCAGGACGGGGGACACGAACTCTCCGACGACCCCGACCCCGGTGCGGTCGCCGCGCGCCTCGTAGTAGAGAAAGAAGCGAGAACCGGCGAACGGCCCCTCGACGACGTCGTACGCGATCCCGAGCGGAGGATAGGAGACCCAGCGCATCGTGAACCGGGTCGGGGCTCCCTCGAACTCTTGCTCCCAGGAGTACTCGCCGGACCGGTCGCTCCAGCGCTGCCGCGAGTTCGCGCGGTGCCGGTGCGCGGAGGAATGGTGGTCGCCGGACCCCACGAACGCCCACACGTCGGCGAGCGGGGCGTCGAAGACCCCGCCCTCGTCGCGGACGAAGACCACGGGCCGGGACCGGGACGCTCGTACATATGGGGGTCGGCGCGCCCCGGCGTCGCCCCCGCGGCCGCCGGCTCGGGGCCGGGCGCACCGTGACCGGAACGAGCGACGCGCCCGTCCCGCCGCGGACGGCCCGGTCCATGCTCCTGCCGCTGCTCGCCTACCACGCGCTGATCGTGGTGGGGGGCGCGATCCTGATCGAGGGGTGGATCCACGGTTCCGGAGCGTGGATGGCGGTGGGGCTCGGGATCCTGCTGGTCGGGCTGGCGACCGTGGTCGCGGTGCTCGTGTGGGCGGCGCGTCTCGCCGTCGACGCCGGCCGCGCGATCCCTGTGCGCGAGGTCCGTTCCCCGGCGCCGGCCCCGCGCGGGGGAACGATCTGCCCCCGGTGCGCCTGGTCCGGTCCCGGGCGGCGGGTCACGTGCCCCCGGTGCGGGGCGACCGTGGTCCCGACGTTCGTGGGGACGAGCGCCGCCGCTACCCGAGACCGTCCTGGAACTTGATCGAGGCGTGACTGCCGTTGCAGAACGGCATGTTGGTCGAGGCACCGCACCGGCAGAGCGTCACGCGGTTGCGGATCTCGTACCCCTTCCCGTCCGCCGACTCGACGCGGATCCCGCCGCGCACCCAGAGCGGACCGCTGCACCCGAGGGCCGGATCCTCAATGAGCCCGATCGAGACGGGCAGCTCCGGCTCGTGCGCCGCGCCGGTCGACTTGTCGCGGAGGACGAGCCGGCCGGAGGGACAGTGGGTCACCTCGCGGATCACGAGCTCCCGCACGCCCGGCGAATCGGTCCGCTCGATCAGGGACCAGACCTTCCCGCCCGGATCGCAAAAGCGCGCGAAGGCGCAGAGGTTCTCGGCATCGCTCAGTACGTCCGTCGGCCCGTCGAGGTGCTCGGACTGGCGCTCGACCGGGCGACGCGAGGCGGTCTCCTTCCCCTCGAATCCGACCCTCAGGTGGCTGTTGTCGCAGAACGGCTTGTTCCGGGACTGGCCGCACCGGCACAGGAAGTACTCGGCCTCGGTGTCGAACGCGCGCCCCTCCTTCCACTCCCAGGACTCGCCGCGGGCGTTGGGCACGATCGTCTGGACGGCGAGCGGGACCTTGCCGACGACGCGGTACGGTCCGTGGGGGCTCACGACGATCTTCGGCGCGTTCTCGTCCGCCATGGAGGTGCTCCAGTCGAACCCATCGGCGAAGGCGTAGATGGCCTCACCGATGGGGGCGTCGGGCCGGCCACCGGCGGGCCGATGGGCGCGCGGGAGGCTCCCCGAGCCCCTGCTCGACCAGGAACCGCTCCGCCACCCGGAGGTGCCGCAGCCGCGCCGATTTCTTGGCCTGATGCGCCTCCATCCGCCGCAGGATGCTGTCGAGGGCGCGGACGGTCTCCACGAGGTAGGCGCCCTTGTTGAGCATCACGCACTCGGCCCGTTCCCCCATCGCCGCGTCGGTCACCTCCGCCCGGGAGGGGACCCCGGACCTCGAGAGGCTCTCGAGGACCTCGGTCGCCCAGATCGCCGGCAGGTGCGCGGCCTCGCACAGCCACAGGATCTCCTCCTGGACCTCGGAGAGGCGTTCGAACCCGACCTCGACCGCGAGGTCCCCCCGCGCGACCATGACCGCGACGGGCCCCGCACGGAGCCCGCTCAGCAGGATCGCCGGCAGATGGTCGAACGCGCGCCGCGTTTCGATCTTGAGCACGATGCCGAGGTCGGGGTGGCCGAGCCGGGCCAGGGCGTCGCGAAGCTCGGGCACGTCCGTCGGAGACTGCACGAACGAGTACCCGACCAGGTCCGCGTGGTCCGCCACGAAGGCGAGGTTCGCGCGATCCTCCGCCGTGAGCGCCGGTAGCCCGAGGTCGGTGTCCGGGAGGTTGATGCCCTGGTCCCCCCGCAGCCACGCGCCGCCCGGGGCGGCCCGATCGATCCGGACGACCGCTCCGGCCGGGGTGCGGCGCAGGACCACGCCCCCGATCCGACCCCCGTCGAACCAGATGTGATCCCCCCGACGGATGCGGTCGAGCACCGCGGGGAGCGACACCCCGATCGTCGGGAGGCGCGCCGGCGCGGGTCTCGCACCGCGGTTGGGCCGATCCTCCGGCCCCGACGGCGCGGCGAGCCGCAACCGGTCCCCGACGACCAGCCGGATCCGTCCCGGCCGAGCAGGGATCCCGGTGATCCGGCATCGGTCCGGCGCGCCGGTCGAGGTCCGAGCGTCGAGCCGCAGGCCGTTCGCCATGTAGGTGGTGCGGGCCGTGGACCCGACGAGCGCGCGACCGGAACGCGCGTCGATGCGGAGGACCCTCGAGGCACCCCGCGCGTCGAGCATCCGGATCCGTTCGCCCCGGCGTCGGCGCGCGAGCCAGTCCGCGGGGACCTCCAGCGCAGCGCCCGTCGCGGCAGCCGCGCCGGTCGCGGAGCCCGCCGGCACGAGCTCGACGCGGGCCCGCTCGACCACTCTCCCCCACGCATCGCGCGCGGGTCGAAGCTTGATCACCGCCGGGCCGGGAGCGAGGCCGGTCGTGCGCACCCTCGGGCCGCCGAGATCCATCTCGACGCGGCACGAGCGGCCGCTCGTCCGCACGGCGGTCCGAAGGTTCCGGATCATCTTCGCCCACTCTCGGGGAGAGTCGTGGGCGCAGTTGATCCTAAGACAGTCCATGCCGCCGCGGAGCAGCTCCGCGAGCAGGGTCGCCGAGCGCGCGGCCTCGGGCGGGGCCGTGACCATGATGCGGGTCGATCGGCCGGGGCGCGAGGGACCCAGGAGCCGGGTCGCCCGCCGCGCGAGCAGCTGTCGCCCCTGCTCCGGCGTGATCGCGGCGGCCCCTCGGGACCGCGCGGCACGGGGACCTCCGCCGCCCAGCTGGGCGAGCACGGCCTCGAGATTGTAGAGCACGTGGCCCTCGGCGCGTCCCAGCGACGAGAGGCCGAGATCCGCGAGCTGCGACTGCGTGCGCCGAAGGTCGTAGTGGCGGAGCGCCAGGTAGTGGACCAGGTTCCGGGCGCTCTCGTCGGAGTCCCCGAACCCCGAGAGCGGCACGGTCGCCTCGACCGACCGCAGTCGCCCGAGGATGCGGCCGATCGCGGCGGCGAGCCGATGCCGGGGCGCATCGGAGTCGGGCGAGGACCGCGCGGCGACCGGTGGGGGCGGCACGGCGGCGGGTAGCCGATCGGCAGGGGTATTGGCTCGCTCAATCCGGCTCGACCTCGCCGGGTCGCTCCGCTACTTCGGAGGGAGCGTCCGGGTCGCGGCGCGGGAGCGCTCCACCCAGCGGACGAGCGCCCGGGGGTCGTCGAGCGCCCGGACCGAGACCTTGAGCCAGCCCTTCATGGCCCGGCCCTCCATCATCGGCTTCGCGCCGGGCGACCGCAGCCAGCGGGCGGTCTCGTCGGGCGGGACGCGAACGATCAGGTCGTCGTGCGAGACGCCGGCGATCAAGTGCCCGCGCTCCATCCACCCCACCCCGCCGAACATCCGCCGCTCGACCGCGTCGGGGAGCAGGACCCGCAGTCGGACCGCGAGCGATTCGTTGAACGGCATCCGGGCCGGTCCCGGTCGGACGATACGTCTCGGCGGATATCCTCTGGGGCGCCCGGGGCCGATCAGCGCCCCGGGTCGTCCCCGCGCGCCCCGAGGCCTTCGGGATGCCGCTGGATCCAGACGACGAGGGCGACGAACACCGCGGTGAAGGCGAGCACCCCGACGTCGCCCAGCGCTTCGAGCAGGACGTCCCACACCACGAACGCCCCGGCGAAGCCTCCGACGAACGCCACCTGGTGCGGCCGGTTCTCGCGCCACCCCGACCGGGTCAGCAGGAAGCCGAGGCTCAGCGCGCCCGAGGCCACGAACAGCAGGATCAGGATCCCGGCCCACGGGAGGAGGTGGGACCCGATCTGGAAGAGCACGAGCAGCGCGAGCAGCCACCCGAACGCCACGGCGAAGAACGCCCGGGGCGAGGCGGCGGGGGTCGGGGCTCGCATCCACCCCGCGAGCGCGCCGTCCGGGAGGCGACAGCCGGCGACGATGAGCCCCACGCCGAGCAGCGCGAACCCCACCAGCGGGACCGCGAGCGGCCCGAGCGGGTCCGGGTCGACGGTGAAGAACATCAGGGTCACCGTCGCCGCGAACGCGAGGCCGACGATCGCGAGCGCCCGGTCGGAGACGATCGACCGGCCCTTGAGCCTCGGGAACAGGAGGGCGATCAGGAGGAGCTCGAGCCCGATGCTCACCGCGGCATGGAACGGGTCGATGCCGGCGACGGTGACCCACTCGACGCCGCCGAGGTTCCCGTACGCGCCGGGGATGCCGGTGATCGCGAACTGCTGGTGCGGGTCGGTGAACGTCTTGGTCGCGAGCCCCTCCTCGGCGATCCCGTAGGCGAGCCCCCACGGGACGACCGCGAGCCAGCCCTTCCGCCACCGGGCGAGCGCCTCCCAGACGAGCACCGCGCCTCCGCCGTAGAGCCCGAGCAGGAGGAGGAACCCCGACGGGTGGGCAAGGAGCTCGGGGACGGGGGTCGAGCCCGAGAGCACCTCGGGGAACGTCGCGGCGAAGAGCAGGAGGAGGACGAGGGGCCCGTATCGGGTGCGCGCGGCGAGGGCCGACGCGGCCTCAGGCGGGGCGGGGTCCGAGGGCACGGGATCAGCCGGCCGCCCGTCGACCGCGGAACCGGCCCCGGCGCGTGACCGTCAGGGCGAGGTCGATGTCGAGTCCGGCGGGTCCGATCCGGTACGGGTGGAGCCGGGCGTCGTGCCCGCTCCCCCGGAGCTTCTCGATCCCGATCGCCCGGATCGTCGACCCGTTGTGCTCCCAGCGGAAGAGGCGGATCTCGCCCCGGGCGAGCATCCGCTCGGTCGAAGCGAGGTCGTCGGCGGGCGACTCGACGGTGAGCAGGGTGGTGATCCCGAGGTCCGCCAGGAACCTCAGGAACGTCTGGGCGCCGGCGGTCTCGTCGATCCCCTTCATGCAGAAGTACTGCAGCGCGGTCAGCGAGTCGATCACCACGCGCGAGTACCCGCACCGGGCCACCTCGTTCCGGAGGATCTGCTCGAGCGAGGTGATCGTGACCTCGACGCCGGTCAGCTCGGGCGTGCGCCGGATCAGCCACGGGACCCGCGCGAACGGCAGGACCGTCCGGACCATCGAGATGTCCTTGAACGGCACGTGCTCGTAGTGCATCACGTCGGGGATCGCGTCGAACACCTCCACCCGTGCGAACTCCGGACCGAGCTCCCGGTGGTTGTACCGGCACTCGTTCGGTGGCTCCTCGACCGTGACCAGGAGGCACCGTTCGCCCCGTCGCACCCCGTCGCAGAGGAACTCGAGCGCGAGGGTCGTCTTGCCGGTGCCCGCCGACCCGCTCAGCAGGTACGGTCGTCCGGCGAGGAGCCCGCCCTCGAGCATCGCGTCGAGCGACGCGTTCCCCGTCGAGATCCGGGGCTCGGGTCCGTTCGCCGGGGGCGCGCTCGCGGACGCAGCCGTACCTCCCTCGGCGAGGGCTTACGCCAGCGCCGCGGAACGAAGATGGGAACGCCCGCCTCAAGTAGTTTCGGCGAGCCCCCGGCGGGGGGCGGGGTGCGCCTATCGGCCCGATCCCCGCGCCGTCGGCCGGCCGGGAGCGCGGGTCCGGCCACGCCAGAAGGCCCTCCCCCTCCCGAGGGATCGCGATCCCGGTCGCGGGGTCCCGGGTCCAAACCCCCGTGCGGGGAGAGGGATTTGAACCCCCGAACTCCTACGAGACCAGACCCTGAATCTGGCGCCTTTGGCCAAGCTTGGCAATCCCCGCGCGAAGGGGACGGTATCGGGTCCCGAATATCAGGGTTCGGGAACCGTCCCGGGGCGGTGCGTCCTGCGACGGGTAGGCGAGGCTCAGGACCGTCACCGGCCGCCCGCTCGGACCGGGCCGGTTCAACGCGCCGGCGCGCGCGGGGGAGAGCTCGGAGCCCCCGCGCCGGGGTTCGGCACGCCGCCTTCCTCGGCGACGATCGCGAGCGCCTCGTCGACCGTCGCGTGCGCATGGACGATCGCCCGCAGCGCCTTCAGCATCGCCACCGGGTGATCGGACTGCCAGATGTTCCGGCCCATGTCGATCCCGTGGGCCCCCTCATCGATCGCCCGCCGCGCGAGCTCGAGCGCGGCGCGATCGCTGTCGAGCTTGGGCCCGCCGGCGACCACCAGCGGGACGGGGCAGCCCTCGACGACCTTCGCGAAGTCCTCGCAGTAGTACGTCTTCACGAGGTGCGCCCCGAGCTCCGCCGAGACCCGGCAGGCGAGCGCGAGGTAGCGGGCGTCCCGCTTCTCGAGCTCCTTCCCCACGGCGGTGATCGCCATCACGGGGATCCCGGCCTCCTCGCCCTCGTCGACCAGCTCGCCCAGGTGGACGAGCGAGTCGTGCTCGTGCGGCGAGCCGACGAAGACGCTCATCGCGACCGCGCTCACGTTGAGGCGCACGGCCTCGCGCATCGAGGTGGTGATCTTCTCGTCGGAGAGGTCGTCCTTGAGGACGGTCGCTCCGCCCGACACCCGCAGCACGATTGGGGTCGGGGACTCCGGGGGCACGCACCGGCGCAGGATTCCGCGCGTCAGCGCGAGGGCGTCGGCGTGGGGCAGCAACGGCGCGATCGTCGAGCGGGCGTCCTCGAGGTGGCGGGTCGGTCCCATGAAGTAGCCGTGGTCGACCGCCAGCATCACCGTGTTGCCGCTCGCCGGCGCGAACATCCGGGCCATCCGGTTCGCCAAGCCCCAGTCCATGCGCGTCCCCTTCGGCGCGGCGAGCGAGCGGGGCCCTTTGATGTTTGCCGGGGCGCGCGCGGGGCCTACGCCGCGGCCTCGGCGTCCCCCCCGCGCCGGGAGATCGGGACGCGCCGATCCTCCTTCACGCGGTTGAGGACGACCTGCGTGTTCGTCCGCTCGACGTGCGGGTCCTGGAGCGCGTGCTTCACGAACCGGTCGAGGTCGCGCCGATCGCGGAACCGGCCGATCAGGAGCGCATCGGTGTCGCCGGTGATGTCGTAGATCGCATAGGCGCGGGCGTCGCGCGCGAGCCGCTCCTCGACCTCCCGGAGCCGGCCCTTCGAGATGCGGATCCCCATCGCGGCCCAGAGGTCCCAACCGAGCTGCTCGTCGTCGAGGAGCGGGATGTAGCCGCGGATGACCCCCTGCGCCTCCATCCGCCCGATGCGCGCGCTCACGGTCGTGGGCGAGACCTTGAGCCGGTGGGCGATCGTCCGGTGGCTCCGCCGGGCGTCGACGTTGAGCTCCTCGAGGATCGACCGGTCGAGGTCGTCGAGCATGGACGTTCGCCGCATGATGACACATTGTAATAGTAGGAAATAAAGCGCGTGGCAGCAAAGATGGACGTTCGTCCATTTTCGCAAGGTGAATGTTGATGTAGGTCGGGACCGTCGGACCGAGCGGAGGTCGGACGTTGTCCCCCGCCAAGCAGTCGAAATCGGGCCCGGACGGTGTGAAGATCCTCGAGCAGCTCACGGCGGAGAAGGTCCGCTGGGTCCAGTTGTTCTACACGGACGTGTTCGGCGGCTACAACCAGGTCGACGTCCCGCTCCACACGCTCGAGCCCGACTCCTTCGAGACCGGCGTGCCCAAGCTCGATGGCTCCTCGGTCCGCGGCTTCCGCGAGATCTTCGACTCCGACATGCTGCTCGTGCCCGACCCCCGCACGCTCGCGACGATCCCGTGGAACCCCGAGGCGGGCGGAACGGTCCGGTTCATCTGCGACGTCCGCATCGGCGGCACCCGGACGGCCTACGACCACGACCCCCGGGGCGTCGCCCGCCGGACCGAGCAGGTCCTGGCGAACGAGGGGTTCGACACGTCGTACTGGGGGCCCGAGATCGAGTTCTGGGTCTTCGACGGGGTCGAGCTCCTGCCGTCGTACCAGGGGGTCCACGACGCCTGGGCCGGCGCCGGCTACCGCATCCACCAGGGCGAGGCGCCGTGGGAGGCGCAACCGATCCAGGGCACGGTGCGGTTCAAGGAAGGCTACCATCGGACGCCCCCGGTGGACTCGCTGCTCGGGCTGCGGGCCGAGATGTGCAACATCCTGGCGGACCAGTTCCACATCGTGATGGACGCCCACCACCACGAGGTCGCGACGGCGAGCCAGTCCGAGCTCAACATCCGCTTCGACGAGCTCGTGCCGATGGCCGACCACGTCCAGGACGTCCGGTACGTGATCAAGAACGTCGCCCGGAAGCACGGGAAGGTCGGCTGCCTCATGCCGAAGCCCGTCTACGGCGACAACGCGATCGGGATGCACACGAACCAGTCGCTCTGGACCAAGGGGAAGAACACGTTCTACGACGCCTCCGACAAGTACGCCGAGGTCAGCCAGACCTGCCGGTACTACGTCGGCGGGCTGATCAAGCACTCCCGGGCCCTCTGCGCGATCACCAACCCGACCACGAACTCCTACCGCCGGCTCGTCCCCGGGTACGAGGCGCCGGTCTTCATCGCCTGGAGCCGGGCGAACCGCTCGGCCAGCATCCGCATTCCCGCCTACTTCCGGGGCCGGCCGGCGCCGAAGCGGATCGAGTACCGCACGCCCGACTCCGCCGCGAACATCTACCTGACGGAGGCCGCGCTCGCGCTCGCGGGCCTCGACGGGATCAAGAAGAAGATCGAGCCGCCGCCCCCCGTGGACGAGAACATCTACAAGCTCACGCCCGAGCGGCGGCGCGAGCTCGGGATCCACGAGCTTCCGGGTTCGCTCGGGGAGGCGCTCGACTGCCTCGCGTCGGACCGCGCCTTCCTCAAGCCGGCGTTCGCGTCGTCGCTCATCGACACCTACCTCGAGCTGAAGCGGGGCGAGCAGCTCGCGCTCAACCTGCGTCCGCACCCGTTCGAGTTCTACCAGTACCTCGACGTGTAGTGTAGTCCTCGGACCGCGTCGCCGTCCCCGCCCCACCGACCCCACCCTTCAACTGGGACCTCGCCCCTCGCCCCCGACGATGCCGGGCGCGACCGCGTTCGTGGGCGGCCGGGTCTTCACGGGCGACCGGCTCTGCGCCGCCCTGCTGGTGGAGGGCGGGATCGTGTCGGTCGCGGGCTCCGAAGCGGAGGTGCGCCGGGCCGCGCCGACCGGGACCGAGGTCCGCTTGCTCGGCGGTGCCCTCGTGCTGCCGGGCCTGATCGACGCCCACCTCCATCTGGCCGAGATCACGCGCCGGCGCGACGGGCTGGACCTTTCGGGGGCCGCGTCGCTCGAGGCGCTCGCGACGATGATCCGAACCTGGGCGGACGCGCATCCGGGTCCTGCCGTCGTGGGCCGCGGGTTCGACCCCGAACGGTGGCCCGGGGCGGCGTGGCCGACCCGCGAGGACCTCGACCGGATGGCCGGGGGCCGGCCGGTGGTGCTCGTCCATGCGAGCGGCCACGCGTGGGTGGTCGGTTCGCCCGTCCTCGCCGCAGCCGGGGTCGACCGATCGACGCCCGACCCCCCGAGCGGCCGGTTCGGACGGTCGCCCGACGGCGCGCCCGACGGTCGCGTCCTCGAGGCGGCGATCCCGTTCCTCGAAGCGCGCCTGCCCGACTGGGAATCGGTCGAGCCCGCGGCGATGCTGCGCACCCTGAGGTCGACGGCGGCCCTGGGCCTCACGACGCTGGGCGCGATGAGCGTGCGTCCGGACGAGGCCGTGGTGCTCCGTCAGCTCGTCGATTCGGGTGTCTGGCCCGGACGGGTGCGGATCTACCTGCGGGGGGACCGGTGGCGCGAGTACTTCCGGGATCCCGGGGGGCCGTCGGGGCCTCCCGGGCGGTTCGAGGTCGTCGGGGTGAAAGCGTTCACGGACGGGGCGTTCGGTCCTCGGACGGCCCTCCTTTCGGAGCCGTACACGGACGCGCCGGACACGACCGGGATCGAGGTCGGAACGAGCGCCGAGCTCACGGCGCTGGTCCGCGAAGCGTCCCGCGCCGGGCTCGCGCCGGCGCTGCACGCCATCGGCGACCGGGCGGTCCTCCGCGCTCTCGACGTCGTGCGGGGGCTCGTCCGGCCGCGCGGGCGTCCGCCTCGCATCGAACACGCCGCGCTGACGCCCCCGAGCCTCTGGCCCCGGCTCGACGAGGTCCGGCCGGCGCTCGTGGTGCAGCCCGGGTTCGTCTGGAGCGACCGCTGGCTGACGGCGCGGCTGGGGGCGGATCGGGCGCGATGGGCCTACGCGTTCCGCTCCCTGCTCGATCGGGGTCACGTGCTCGCCGGCTCGAGCGACGCCCCGTACGATCCGATCGACCCGTGGCGAGGGCTTCAGGCGGCGGTGCGGCGGACCGACCCGACGGGCGCCTCGGCGAACCCCGACCCCTCCGAGGCCGTGGACGCCGCGACCGCCGTGCGGCTCTACACCGTCCACGGGGGTCTCGCCCTCGGCGAGCCCCGCTTGGGCCGCCTCGAACCGGGGTCCGCCGCGGACCTCGTCGTCGTCCGCGCCCCGACGCTCGAGGCCGCGATCGCGGCCGGAGCGTCGATCGTGCTCGAGTCGTGGGTCGCGGGCGAACCGATCCGGTCCGACCCCGCGTAGGCTAAGGCGCCGCGCGTCTCGCGGGTCCGTGGCCGATCCCCCGCCCGTCCCGACGCTCAAGGAGTTCTCGCCGTCGATGCGGGTCGACGTGCTCATCTCCGACTGGAGGGCCGGCCTCGACCCGGACAGCTCGGAGGAGGAGAAGGAGCGCCGGCTCTACGGGGAGGCGTGGTCGGCGTACCTCGACGGCGACTACGGGTTCGGACTGTGGTGCTGGCACGAGTGCGACCGGCTCACGAGCAACCTCAACGGGAACGTCCGCGAGGTCACCCGGATCCTCGGGCCCGGGCGCTACTTCGGGTTCTCGCACCGCAAGGCCGTCGCCGAGGCGGTGCCGGTGGAGCGGATCTACCGGCCCCGCAAGGGCGACATGAGCACGCCGAGGACCGACGCGTTCGTCCTTCCGCACTACCAGGTCCTCTGCGTCTACCTCGTTCGCGCCGGCTCCGGGGACCCCAAGGCGAAGGCGCAGCTCGAGATCGCGCTCCTCGAGCTCGAGGAGCGACGTCGGGCCGATCCGTTCCTGAAGTACTTCGAGACGTTCCGAGACCTGCTCGCCCGCAGCACGGGTGCGTCCCGGCCCGCGGACCCGGCGCCGGCGCCCGCGTCCGCCCCGCCCCGCTCGAAGAAACGGGCGCGCTCGCCCTCCCCCTCCGAAGGTTCCGTATAGACGGTCCCCCTCGGCCGAGCCGGAGGTCCGGTGCGCGCGGTCGTGCTCGGGGGCGGCGGCCTGACCGGCCGCTGCTCGGTCCGCGACCTCGCGACCGGCGGGATCTTCGACGAGGTCGTCGCGGCCGATCTCGACCGGCCCCTCGCGGAGGCCGCCGCGCGGGCCGCGGGCGCGCGCGCCCGCGCCACCGGTCTCGACGTGCGGGACCGGACGGCGCTCGTGGCCCTCCTCCGGGGCGCCGACGTCGTGGTGAACGCGGTCCAGTACGGGTTCAACCTCACGGTGATGGAGGCCGCCCTCGAGGCGAACGTCCCGTACCTCGATTTCGGGGGGCTGTTCCACATGACGCGGCGCCAGCTCGCGCTGGACAGCGCCTTTCGCGGCGCCGGCCTGCTCGCGATCCCCGGCCTGGGCCAGGTCCCCGGGGTCTCGAACGTCCTCGCCTCGGCGGCGAGCGTCGACCTCGACCGCGTCGACTCGCTGCTCATCCGGGACGGGTGGCGGGACCTCACCGTCGGCGGCCCCGAGATCGCGTTCACCTGGTCCCCGAGCACCTTCCTGGACGAGATGGTCCTCCCGGCGATGGTGTTCGAAGGGGGCCAGTACCGGGAGTACCCGCCGATGAGCGGCGCCGAGGAGTACGACTTCCTGCCCCCGGTGGGCCGGACCCGGGTCTATCGGGTCCTGCACTCCGAGGCGGCCACACTTCCGGAGAGCCTCCGGGCGAAGGGCCTCGCGCACTGCGAGTGGCGGGAGGGCGGCCCGGGCATGGAAGTGCTCCGGACGATGGCGCTGCTCGGGCTCGCCTCGGAGCGCCCGCTCGAGGTGCGGGGCGAGCCGGTCGTGCCGAAGGAGTTCACCCTCGCCCTGCTCAAGCGCGAGCGGCTGCTCGGGATCCCCGAGGGGGTCACCGTCACCGACTGGGAGGTCTGCGACATCGAGGTCCGCGGGTCGAAGGGGGGCGCCACGGTCGTCCGCCACGCCGTGGCCCGGTTCCCGGCGCGGCCCGACTGGCAGTTGAGCGCCACCGAGTACGCGGTCGGGGTCGCCGGCGCCATCGGGGCCGAGATGATCGCGACGGACCAGGTGAAGGAGGTAGGGGTCGTTCCCCCCGAACGCTGCATCCCGGTCGGGCCGTTCCGGGAGGCGCTCGCGCGACGGGGCATCGAGACCGCCATCGTCCCCCCCGAACCCCCGCTCGGACCGCCGCGGGCGGTGTGAGCCCGCGCGCGGGATCGGCGCCCATACCGGCCGCTCCGGCGCCGGAACCGCCGGCCCGGTCGGGTCCGGAGACGACGCCCAAGGTCCGGTCGCCGGTATATCAACCCTATAACTCGTCAGAAATCCGAGCCAAGATTAAATAGGCCACTCGGGGTCCGAACGCCGCCCGCGATGGCTTCTTTATGGCGGACCTTCCAACCGCCCCACCACCCACCCTGCCGGCGCGCGACGCCGACGGGACGAAGCGCGGGTCCCCCGTCGAGCGCGCGGTCGGACTGACCGCGGCCGACTCCGACGTCCAGACCCCTCCGACCCCGACGCCCGAGCCCGCCCACAAGGCCCCTCCCGAGCCGGAGGCCGAGGAGAAGAAGGAGCCGAAGGAGAGCGCGAAGGCGGAGCCAAAGGCGCCGGAGCCGAGGGCCGAGTCGAAGGGCGAGCCCAAGGAGGCCCCGGCGGCCGAGGTCGAGGCGCTGCCGATCCCGATCGCGCGGCTCGTCCCGAAGCTGAAGACGAGCGCGAAGCTGTTCGCGGAGGGCAAGAAGTACATCCCGAACTCCTCGAGCTCCCTCATCCGGGTCGCGTCGTACGACCCGTGTCCCCCGTTCATCGCGGCGGGGAAGGGGGCCCGGATCTGGGACGAGGACGGGAACGAGTACCTGGACTTCAACCTCGCCTACGGCTGCCTCATCAACGGTCACGCTCCGAAGGAGCAGGTGAAGGCGATCCAGGACCGGGCCGAGCTCGGCCTCCACTTCGCCGCGCCGACCTCGCTCGAGATCGAGGTCGCCAAGATGTTCCGCAAGATGGTCCCGAACGCGGAGCGCGTCGCGTTCTGCTCGAACGGGACCGACGCGACGCAGAACGCGATCCGGATCGCGCGCGCGGTCACGGGCAAGGACGCGATCCTGAAGTTCGAGGGCCACTACCACGGGCAGCACGACTACGCGCTGATCAGCGCGGAGGCGCCCCCGATCGTCGCGGGGCTCGACGAGTACCCGCGCCCGCTCCCGAACTCGGCGGGGATCCCGCCCGGCGTGACCGACTACGTCATGGTCGCGCAGTACAACTCGCTCCCGTCGTTCGAGCGGATGGTCAAGCGCTACCGCGACCGGCTCGCGTGCGTGATCTTGGAGCCGGTCATGGCGAACTCGGGGGTGATCCCCCCGGCCCCGGATTACCTGAAGCGGCTGGTCGAGATCGCGCACCAGAACGAGCTCCTCGTGATCTTCGACGAGGTGTTCACCGGCTTCCGGGTGGCCCCGGGCGGCGCGCAGCAGCTCTACGGGGTCGAGCCGGACATCTCCTGCTGGGCGAAGGCGCTCGGGGGCGGGGTCACGATCTCGGCGGTCTCGGGCAAGGCCGAGTACATGGACCTGATCGCCCCGGGCCGGATCTCGTTCGGCGGCACCTACTTCGCGAACAACCTCTCGCTCGCGGGCGCGCTCGCGAACCTGAAGATCCTGCACCGCGGCGGGGAGGACCTCTACGCCCGGTTCGGCCGGATGACCGAGAAGCTCGAGAAGGGGCTCGAGGAGGCCGCGCGCGACGAGAAGATCTCCGTCGTCGTCCAGTCGGTCAACGGGATGCTGCAGTTCTTCTTCACCCGGCGCAAGAAGATCACGAACTACCGCGAGTCGCTCCAGATCGACTGGAACCTGTACCTGCGGCACCACCAGCTCTTGCTGGACAAGGGGATCTACATCCACCCCGATAACTACGAGCGGATCACCTTCTCGAGCGCCCACAGCGACAAGGACATCGAGCGGTTCATCGCGGTCACCCACGAGACGTTCCGCGAGCTGAGGACCCTGCCCCGGGACTATCTCCCGTGAGGCGCGGCCGGCGCCGCGCGGCGGTGGTCGGTTGGATTAAGAACGGGAAGTCGATAACCCGCGAACGGTCGGGCCGGCCGAGTCCCGATCCCGCGTAGGGTCGAAGAATGGGCCGTAGCCTGAGCGACCTGTTCGTCTTCGTCGGAAAGCGTCTCCTCCAGCTGATCCCGGTCCTCCTCGGGGTGATCCTCCTCACCTTCTTCGTCTCGCATCTCCAGCTCTCCGCGAGCACGCTCTGCCACGAGTGGTACTTCCACGCCGGGTCGGGGACCTACGCGAACTGCGAGGCGAAGTACGGCCTTCCCCTGAGCACCCAGTTCTGGAACTACCTCGTCAGCCTGGGCCAGGGGAACTGGGGCGCGGCGGTCCAGGGCGCCTCGGTCTCCACCGCGATCGCCACCCACCTGCCCGCCACGATCGAGCTGGTCCTCGCCGCGCTGTTCCTGATGATCGTTGTCGGGATCCCCCTCGGGGTCATCGCCGCCCAGTACAGCGGCCGTCTGGGGGACCACCTGGTGCGGCTGTTCTACCTCAGCGGTTGGGCGACGCCGACGTACCTCGGCGCGGTCATCGTGGCGATCTTCGTCGGGCCCTGGTTGGGGCTCCCCACGAGCGGGGAGTACTCGACGATCATCGTACCGTTCCCCCAGTACACGCACATGTCGGTGATCGACGCGATGATCGCCGGCAACCTCCCGTACACGATCGACGCGATCGACCACCTGATCCTGCCGGCGGCCGTGCTGGCCTTCATCAACATGGGCATCGCGACGCGGATGACCCGGGCCTCGATGCTCGAGGTACTGCCGCTGGACTACGTCCGCTCGGCCCGGATGAAGGGCCTCACCGAGTTCTGGGTCCTCTACAAGCACGCGCTCCGCAACGCCCTGATCACCACCACGACCGTCCTCGGGCTCACCGCCGGCGGCCTCCTCGCGGGCACCGTGGTCGTCGAGGAGGTGTTCGACTGGCCCGGGATCGGCCAGTACGCGTACACGGTCATCGGCGGCGGCGGCTCCGCCCCGAACTTCGACGGGGCGATCGCCGTCGTGGTCGTGTTCGCGATCGCCGTGGTCGTGGCGAACCTCGCGGCGGACGTCCTCTACGGGCTCCTCGACCCGCGCGTGGATTGGAGATAGGCCGTTGGCCGCCACGACCCGGACCCCCGCTCTGGTGCGGCGCGCGGACTCCCGGTTCGGGGTCTTCTGGCGGATCCTGCGGGCGAACCCGCTCTCGCTCATCGGGTTCGTGCTGGTCGTGATCATCGCGGTCACGGCGGTCATCGTCGTCGTCGCGCCGCGCGTCCTCGTCCCGTACGGACCGCTCCAGCAGACCGCGGACCGCAACGCCGGGCCCTCGTGGGCCCACCCGTTCGGGACCGACAATCTCGGCCGTGACATCTACTCGAACGTGATGCTCGCGCTGCCCCTCGATCTCGCGATCGGCCTCGCCATCGCCGGGAGCGCCCTCCTCATCGGCGGCCTCCTCGGCCTCGTGGCGGGATTCTACAACACGCCGGGGACCGTCCTGGGCGGGGTCTCGGTCGTGGTGCTCCGGATCACCGATGTCTTCCTCTCGTTCCCCAGCCTGATCCTCGCGCTCGCCCTGACCCGGGTCCTGGGGCTCGGCGTCGGCCCGAGCGTGCTCGCGATCACGATCACGTGGTGGCCGTTCTACGTGCGGCTCGTCCGCGGCGAGGTGCTCGCGGTGAAGCACCTCCCGTACGTGAACGCGGCCCGCGCCGCCGGCGTGACGGAGAACCGGATCCTCCTGCGGCACGTCCTTCGGAACATCCTCGAACCCGTGATCGTCTACTTCACGCTCGACATCGGGACCGTCCTCGTCACCTACTCGACGATCGGCTACATCGGGGTCGCGAGCATCTACCCCGGGCCGTCGCCGGAGTGGGGGGCGATGCTCGCCTACTACCAGCAGACCGGCTCGGCGAACATCTACCCGTGGCTGGTCCTGGCCCCCGGCGGGGCGATCTTCCTCACCGTCTTCGCGTTCAGCCTGCTGGGCGACGGGCTGCGCGACATCCTCGACCCGCGCACGCGACGCGCCTTCGTCCGCTCGAGCGCGATCCACGAGCCGCCGGCCGAGACGTCGACGGGCCCCGCGGCCGAGCCGACCGGCCCCGAGCCGGACGTCGAGGGCGGGGTCCCGCTGGCGGCGCGGGAGGCGCACCCGGTCCCGTGACCGACCCCCTGCTCGAGGTCGAGAACCTCGAGATCACCTACACGGTCGGCGCCGGCACCTTCCGCGCGGTCTCGGACGTCTCGCTGCGGATCTACCCGCGCCAGGTGATCGGGATCGTGGGCGAGACCGGGTGCGGGAAGAGCACGCTCGCGCAGGCGATCCCCCGCCTCCTCCCCGAGCCGCCGGCCACGATCGGCAGCGGACGGATCGTCTTCCGCGGCACCGACCTCGTCCGGGTGTCGAAGCGCCAGATGCCGATGGTCCGGGGCACCGGCATCGCGATGATCTTCCAGGAGCCGCTCAACTCGCTGAACCCCGCCTACCGGGTCTTCGACCAGCTTGCCGAGTCGATCCGCATCCGGCACTTCCGCGAGATGGGCTGGGTGAAATCGTTCCAGGGCGGCGACGAGGCTCCGTTCGACTACTCGAAGCCGGCCGCGCCCGCGACCGCGACGGTCGGGGGCGCGCTCACCCGGTCGATCGTGCCCGACGGGGCGCTCGAGGAGGCCGCCCGCGACCGGCTGAGGACCCGGTCCGAGTACCGCGACGAGGTCCTGCGCTACCTCCGCCTCGTGCGGATCAACGACCCCGAGACGATCCTGAACCTCTACCCGCACGAGCTGTCGGGCGGCATGCGGCAGCGGATCATGATCGCGATGGCGTTGAGCGAGAAGCCGTCGCTGCTGATCGCGGACGAGCCGACGAGCGCGCTCGACGTGACGATCCAGGCGCAGGTCCTCACGCTGATGAAGGAGCTGATCGACGAGGTCGACGCGGCGATCCTGTTCATCAGCCACGACCTCGGCGTCATCGCCGAGACCGCCGACGAGGTCGGGGTGATGTACGCCGGTCGGATCGTGGAGTACGGTCCCGTCGCCGAGATCTTCCGCTCCCCGCGCCACCCCTATACCAAGGCGCTCCTCCGGGCCGCCCCGTCCCGGTACAAGGACGAGGGACCTCTCAGCACGATACCGGGCTCGGTCCCGAACCTGTCGCGCCCGCCGCCGGGGTGCCGGTTCCACCCCCGCTGCGTGCTCGCCCGCGACGTCTGCCGCGGCGAGCCCCCGCCGCTGGCCCCGGTCGAAGCGGGCGCCGACCCGAACGCGCGGGGCGTCCACCGCAGCGCGTGCTACTTCGCGGCGGAGGTGCCGAACCTCCCGTGAGCGACCCCGGCCCGGTGCTCGAGACCGAGCGCCTCGAGAAGTTCTTCCCGATCACGCGGTCGATCGGGGAGACCCTCCATCGCCGGTCCGTCCGCGCGATCCACGCGGTCGACGGCGTGACGATCTCGGTCCGCGCGGGGGAGACCCTCGGCCTGATCGGCGAGTCCGGCTCCGGGAAGACGACGTTGGGGTGGCTGGTCGCCCGGCTGCACGCCCCGACCGGCGGGACGATCCGGTTCGACGGCGAGGACATCACGAACCTGAAGGGCCGGGCGCTGCGCGCGTGGCGGCGGAACGTGCAGATCGTCTTCCAGGACCCGGTCGGGTCGCTCGACCCGCGGCTGAGGGTCTGGCAGATCGTGGGAGAACCGATCCGGGCCCAGGAGGGACTCCCGTCGGCCCAGGTGCGGGACGCGGTGCGGGACCTGCTCCCGACCGTCGGGCTCCCGGTCGACTGCCTCGACCAGTACCCCCACGAGTTCTCCGGAGGGGGTCGGCAACGCCTGTCGCTCGCCCGCGCGCTCAGCGTCCATCCGAAGCTCATCATCCTCGACGAGCCGACGAGCGCGCTCGACGTCGCGGTCCAGGCACAGATCCTGAATCGGCTGGTCGAGCTCCAGCGCGAGCGCGGCCTGGCGTACCTCCTCATCACCCACAACGTCGCCGCCGTGCGGTTCGTCGCCGACCGGGTCGCGGTGATGTACCTCGGCCAGATCGTCGAGTACGCCGGGGTCCGGGACCTGCTCGAGCACCCGGTCCATCCCTACACGAAGGCGCTCCTCGCCGCGGTCCCGGTGCCCGATGCGAGCCGGCGGCGCACGCGCTACCGGATCGGCGGCGACATCCCGTCGCTCGTCGACCCGGCGCCGGGCTGCCGCTTCGCGCCGCGCTGTCCGTTCGTGATCGAACGGTGCCGGACCGAGGATCCGCCGCTGGTCCCGTTCGGGGCGTCGGGCCGTCTCGTCGCCTGCCACCGCGCCGAGGAGGTCCGGGACATCGCGCCCGACGCCCTGCTGGCGACGGCCGGTCCGGCCCCGGCGGCGGCGACAGGCTCCGCGGCTAGCTCAACCACTGCGAGTTGAAGCCGATCGAGAACGGCTCGGCGCTCGCCATCGGGTTCTCCACGAACCCGTGGAGGTTCGAGGCGTAGACCGCGAACGAGGTCGGCACGACGAGCCAGATCTCGCTGTAATCGTTGTAGAGCGCCTGCGTCATCGTGGCGTAGAGGTCGGTCAGCGTCTGGTTGTTCGTCGCGTTGTTGTCCGGGGTGCTCGCTGCCGAGTAGACCATCTGGTCGAGGGTCGCGTTGTAGTCCGGCGACGCGACGTTGTTGAAGCCGGCCATGCACATGTTCGCGCTGCCCGAGCTCACGAAGTCGTTCTGGGTCCAGTCGTCCGGGGAGATGTAGTCCGACGTGTAGAACTCCTGGCCCATGTAGAACGGCCCGCCGTTGAGCGTCGTGTTCGAGGCGCACTCCCCCGCGCTGTAGCCCTGCTCGGCGATCAGGCCGTCCAGGTTCACCGGGATCGGCTGGATCGTGATGTTGATCGCCTTCAGATCGTTCTGGAGGAGCGAGGCGGTGTCGGACCAGTCCGACCCCGAGTTGAGGTACATGTACTTGATCGTGTCCCCGCTGCAGGCGCCCTTCGCGCACGGCGAGTTCGCCATCTCCTGGTAGGCGAGGGAGAGGTCGTAGGGGTACGGCGAGAGCGCCGGGGTGCTGCCGTTGGCGGGGTCGTAGTACGGATACGACGGCGGCACCGGGCCGACCCACTGCGTCGCGTACCCACCGAACGCCTCCTGGATGATCTGCTGGTAGTTGATCGCGTGCGCGATCGCCTCCCGGACCGAGAGGTTGTTGAACGGATAGACGGACTGGTTCAGGTAGATCCACCACGATCCGCTGGTCGCCCCGTAGATCGTCGACAGCGGCTGCACGACGATGTTCGAGTGCCCTTCGAGCTGCTGGATCGTCGAGGGCCCGATGTAGGCGAACGACGCCCCCTGGACGTGGCCATCGAGCAGGTCGGCCGTCGTGATGTCGATCGTGTCCTGGAAGATGATCTCGACCGAGGTGTTCGCCACCTGCAGGTTCACGTTCCAGGGCTCGGCCGCCGCGGCCGTCGCTCCCCAGTACTTGGGGTTCGGCTGGAGGACGTAGCCCCCTCCGCCGGCGCCGTTGTAGTCGAGGAGCAGGTACGGTCCCGTCCCGAGGGTGTTCGTCGCGGCGTACGTGTTCACGTTCCCGACCGAGACGCCTCCGTTCGCGTCGATCCAGACCGGGTCGACCGCGTACGAGTTCGGCGCCGAGATCGAGGCGAGCAGGTAGGTGTAGTTCGTCGCGAGGTAGCCGTAGCCGAGGTTCAGCGCGATGGAGTACTCGTTGATGACCTGGAACGACTGGTTCGCGGTCTCCATCATCGCGATCTCGGAAGCGGTCGGGTTGTCGAAGTTCCAGGAATTGAGGTCGCTCGCCAGGGTCGCGTTCGCGGCCTGGACGGTCGCGTTGGGCGAGTAGTACGAGAGCGGATCGGACGCGCTGAAGTTCGTCGAGTAGAAGTTCTCCTCCAGGATGAATTGCGGACCCTGCTCGAGCAAGAGGCTGCGGTAGAGGCTGTACCATTGGACGTAGGCGTTGTAGGGATCCCCGTTCGAGAAGACCACGCCCTGCCGGAGCTCGAAGGTGTAGGTCGAGATGTTGGTCCCGGTGTCGGGGTTGTAGTTGCTGGTCACGGTCCAGCCCGACGCGAGGACCCCCGAGAAGCTCGTCGAGCTCGAGCCGTTGTAGTTCACGAGCCCCTGGTAGACCTGCTGGACGGCCGCCCATCCGGGCGTCGTGAACGTGACGGCGGGGTCGAGCGAGTCGGGGATCTCGGCCTGATCGATGCAGATGTACGCCTTCTGGTTCGGCCCGCAGTTCGAGGTCGTCGAGTGCTGCAGGGCGAAGTAGACGCCGATCCCGGCGACGACCACGACGATCACCAACGCGATGACGATGACGTTGCGGGTCTGGGGTCGCATCGAGGACCACCTCAGAAGTCTGGGCCGAATCCCCCTCCCCCTTGATAAGGTGTACCATGGGGGGTCTCCGCCCTCGAGAAGGCCGTGCGCCCGGCACCCTCTTTTATCCGGGGGGAACTGGCCGCGGCCGAGGCCGTCCATGGGCCAGAAGATGCTGATCGGAGGCGAGTGGGTCGAGGCGTCGAGCGCCGCGACCGTTCCCGTGACCAGCCCGTTCGACGGGGCGACGATCGACACGGTCCCGCAGGGGGGTCGGGAGGACGCTCGCGCCGCGGTCGATGCGGCCCGGGAGGCGTTCGACCGGGGCCCGTGGCCGCGGATGCCGCCGCGCGCCCGAGGCGAGGTCTACCTCAAGGCGGCCGCCCTGATCCAGTCCCGGATCGCCCCCCTGGCGGAGCTCGAGTCGCGCAATCAGGGCAAGACGATCAAGCAGGCCCAGGACGCGGACCTCCCGTTCTCGGTCGACAACCTGATCTTCTACGCCGGGGCGGGCCGCCTGCTCGACGCGAAGAGCCCCGGGGAGTTCACCGGGGATGGCACGACGATCTTCCGGCGGGAGCCGGTCGGGGTCGTCGCGTCGATCACCCCGTGGAACTACCCGTTCATGATGGCCGTGTGGAAGATCGGTCCGGCGCTCATCACCGGCAACACGGTCGTGCTGAAGCCGGCGAGCTGGACGCCGCTCACGACCCTCGAGCTCGGGCGTGCCTTCGACGAGGCGGGGCTGCCGAAGGGCGCCCTCAACGTGGTCACCGGACCGGGAGGGGAGGTCGGGGACGAGCTGTCGCGCCATCCCAAGGTCGACATGGTCTCGCTGACGGGGGACACGGCGACCGGCAAGAAGATCATGGAGGCGGCGAGCGGCACCGTCAAGCGGACGCAGCTCGAGCTCGGCGGGAAGGCCCCGTTCGTGGTCTTCGAGGACGCGGACCTCGCCGCGGCCGTGGAGGGCGCGATCGTCGCGGGGTACGTGAACGGCGGGCAGGACTGCACGGCCGCGACGCGCCTCATCGTCCACCGGAACGTCCGCGGGAAGTTCGTGAAGCGCCTCCTCGAGCGGGTCGCCGCGATCCGGGTCGGGGACCCGTTGCAGCGCACCACCGACCTCGGCCCGCTGGTCCACACGACGCAACAGCGGCGCGTCCTCGAGTTCGTGGAGAAAGGGAAGGACGAAGGGGCCCAGCTCCTCGCCGGCGGCACCGACGAGCGCGCGAAGCAGCTCACGGGCGCGTTCGTCGCGCCGACCGTGTTCGACGCGGTGACCCCGGACATGACGATCGCGCAGCGGGAGGTCTTCGGACCGGTCCTGGACGTGCTCGAGTTCGAGACGTTCGACCAGGCGCTCGAGATCGCGAACGGCGTCGAGTACGGGCTCGCGGGTTCGGTGTGGACCAACGACCTTCGGACCGCCGTGAAGGCCGCGAACGCGTTGAGGTTCGGGGACGTCTGGGTGAACGACCACCTGCCGCTCGGCTCCGAGACGCCGCACGGCGGGATGAAGCAGTCCGGGTTCGGCAAGGACCTGGGGGCGGACTCGCTCTACGATTACACGACCGTGAAGAACATCTACATCGATCTCACCGGCCAGGCCCGGAAGGCCTGGCATTACACGACCTACGGCGATCCGGCGTGAGGGGTCCGTGATCGACGGCCTCCCGGCGAGCGGCAAGGGCTCGCTCCTCATTGGGGGCGAGTGGCGGGCGCCCGCGAGCGGCCGGTACCTCCCGGTCCGCGACCCGTCGACGGGCCGGGCGATCGCGGAGGCGCCGGTCGCGTCCGCGGACGAGGCGCGGGCCGCGGTCGACGCGGCGGCGGACGCCGAGGAGCGGTGGGGGCGGGTCCCGGGCCACGAGCGGGCCCGCGTCCTCCGGGCCGCCGCGGAACGGCTCCGCGCGGACCGCGACACGCTGGCCCGGCTGATCGCGATGGAGGTCGGGAAGCCGATCGCCGACGCGCGGGTCGAGGCGGACCGCGCGGTCGGGGTCTACCAGCTGGCGGCCGAGGAGATCCGCCACCTGGGCGGCGAGAGCTACCCCGCCGACGCCTACGAGCGTCCCGCGGGCAACGAGACGCGGTTCCTGTTCTCGGTCCGGGACCCGGTCGGGGTCGTGGTCGCGATCGGGCCGTTCAACTTCCCGCTCAACCTGCTGAGCCACAAGATCGCCCCCGCGCTCGCGGCCGGGAATCCGGTCGTGGCGAAGCCCACGAGCGCGGCGCCGTTCACGGCGCTCCGGCTGGCGGAGCACCTCACCGCGGCCGGGGTCCCGCCGGGGGTCCTCAACGTGGTCACCGGTCCGGGCGGCTCTGTGGGGGACGCGCTCGTCGAGCACCCCCGCACGCGGCTCGTCACGTTCACCGGCTCGACCGAGGTCGGCAAGGCGATCGCCGGCAAGGCCGGGGCCCGCGCGAAGCGCGTGATCCTCGAGATGGGCGGAATGGACCCGTTCGTGGTGCTCGCGGACGCTGCGCTCGAGCCGACGGTCGACGCCGCGGTTCGTGGGGTCTTCGCCTACTCGGGCCAGGTGTGCACCGCATCGAAGCGATTCCTCGTCGCCGAGCCGATCGCGGACGCGTTCGCGCAGCAGTTCGCCGCGCGCGCCCGCGCGCTGAGGGTCGGGCCGGCCCTCGAGGAGTCCACGCAGGTCGGCCCGCTGATCGACCCCGCCGCGGTCGAGCGCATGGAGACGCTGGTGGCGGACGCGAGGTCCCGGTCCGCGGAGGTCCTCACCGGCGGCGGGCGGCCCCCGGGCCGGACGGAGGGGAGCTTCTTCGAACCGACGGTGATCGACCGCGTGCCCGAGGCGGCCCGGGTCCTCCACGAGGAACCGTTCGGGCCGCTCGCCCCGATCGTCCGGTTCCGGGACCTCGACGACGCGGTCCGGATCGCGAACGGCACCCCCTACGGACTCCAGGCGGCGGTGTACACGCGCGACCTCGCGCGCGGGTTCGCGCTCGCGAAGCGGATCCGCGCCGGGGGCGTGCACCTCAATGACCCGACCAACCTCCGGTGGGACGCCCTGCCGTTCGGCGGGGTGAAGGAGAGCGGCCTCGGCCGCGAAGGGCTGCGCTACGCGATGCAGGAGATGACCGAGGTCAAGCTGATCTCGGTCAATTTCGCGGGTGCCTGAGCTTCACGACGGCTCGGCGTCGGGGAGCGATCGGCCGGGCACCGGTGGGATCACCGGGGCGGGGCCGCCCGGTCCGGCCGGCAGTCGCGGTTCGATCGGCATCGCCCGGGCCGGGCCGACCGGGCCCGCGCGCGCGGCCCCGGGCACGAGGTCGAGGCTGTCGAGCGCGTCCTCGTACGCTTCGAGACCGCGCTCGAGGAGCTCGTCCTCGATCGTGAGCGGCGCCATGAACCGGGTCACCTGGTCCCACGCGCCGGCGGTGTGCATCAGCACGCCGCGGGCGAACAGCGCCGCTCGGACGGCCTTGGCGCGGTCGCCCCACGGCGCCCGCGTGGCCGGGTCCCGGACGAACTCGACGCCGATCATGAAGCCCCGGCCGCGGACGTCCCCGATCGAGGGGTGGGCCGCGGCGAACGATCGGAACCGGTCGACGACCCGGGCCCCCCGGTGCCGCGTGCGCTCGAGCAGGTCGTCCTCCTGGAGGACGCGGAGGACCTCGGTCCCGACGGCGAGCGCGAGCGGGTTCCCCCGGTACGTGCCGAGATGGAATCCGCGCGGGAGCTCGGGCACGAGGTCGTCGCGGTACGCGACGAGCGCGAGCGGGATCCCGCCGCCGATCGTCTTCGCGATGCAGACGATGTCCGGGGTGACGCCGGCGTGCTCGACGGCCCACATCCGGCCGGTCCGGCCGAGCCCGGTCTGCACCTCGTCCGCGATCAGGACGATCCCGTGCCGATCGCAGTACTCCCGCAGCGACGGCAGGAAGTCGTCCGGAGGGACGACGTACCCGCCCTCCCCCAGGATCGGCTCAACCAGGACCGACGAGATCGTGTCGACGCCCGATGCCGGATCGTTCGCGAGATGCTCGAGGTACGCGATCGTGCCCGCGGCGCCCTCGTCGGCCCCGAGGACCGGGCGGTAGGGATCGGGGTACGGGACGCGGATCACCGATCCGCCCGGGAAGGAGGAGGTGACGTGGTACCGGCGGGCGCTGGTGAGGCCCACCGCGCCGCCGTGCACCCCGTGGTACGCGCCCGAGAACGCCACGGTGCCGTGCCGCTTCGTGGCGAAGTCGGCCAGGCTGACCGCGGTCTCGATCGCATCGCCCCCGGTGACGCAGAACAGCACCCGGGCGTGACGCCGCAGCGTGCCCGGCAGGCATCCGACGAGCTCCTCGAGGAACGCCACGCGGGCCTCGGTCGGGAGCTCGAGCGCATGCCAGATCGCCCGCTCCTGGGCCTCGAGGGCCGCGACGAGCCGGGGGTGCCGGTGCCCGAGATTGAGCACGGAGATCCCGGCGAGCCAGTCGATGTAGCGGTTCCCGTCGACATCCTCGATCGTCGCGCCCTGCGCGACGCGGGGGGCCATCGGGAAGTAGTGGGGATACCCCACCGCGTCCGTCTCGAGCCGCCCCTGCTGCGCGAGGAGCTGGCGGGACTTCGGGCCCGGTGGGGGGGTCACGATGCGCGGGGCGTCCGGAAAGCTCAGCCAGTGGGCGGCGTCGGTCATCGGCCCTCGCGCCGGAGAACCGGTCCGGCGCTTATCAACGTTCGGCCGCCGCAGGCGCGGTGTATTTGCGCGGTCGCGCGCTCCGCCCCGGGATGGGCCTGCCCACCTCGATCCGCCTGCGGGACGGGAGAACGGCCGTCGTGCGCCTCGCCGAGGCCGCCGACGCCGAGGCCCAGCTCGCGAACTGGAACGAGATCGGGCGGAGGAGGTGTATGTCATGAGCGAGCGGCCCCCCCGGTCGGTCGAGGAGGTCCGCGCGCAGTTCGGGGGCGCGGACCCCCGGGGCCAGCTCTGGCTGGTGGCCGAGGTCGGGGGGGGCGTGGTGGGCGGTGCGAACCCGGCCCGCGGGCGGTGGCGGAAGAACGCGCACACCGCGGAGTTCGGGATCGCGATCACGAGGGAGTTTCGCGGCCTCGGGATCGGCGAGGCCCTGCTCACGGCGGGCCTCGACTGGGCGCGATCGGTCGACGTGCGGAAGGTGTGGCTCGGCGTGTTCGCGACCAACGATCGGGCGATCCGCCTCTACCGGCGGCTCGGGTTCGAGGAAGAGGGGCGTCTGCGGGACCAGGTCGTCCTCGACGGACGCCCGGTCGACGAGGTGTTCCTGGCGCGCTGGATCGGCCCCCGGCCCGGGCCCGGGGCCACCCCCTGAACCGTTAATCGCGGCGACCGCTCTCCGGCGCGAGGATCGGAGGAGACCCGGGTGCGCGTCGACTCCCACCTGCACCTCAGCCGCTGGTGGCCCGATCTCGCGCACACCGGCTACCGGCCCAACCTCGACTACACCGTGCGGGGCCTGCTCGCCGAGATGGACGGCGCAGGGATCGATGCCGGCCTCACGATCGAGATCTTCGAGGCGCCGAATCCGACCGAGGCCCTGGCGGAGAGCCGCGCGACCGCGGAGGCGAGCCACGGCCGCCTCCGCCCCGTGGTGACCGTCGATCCGACGAAGGGGTCCGCCAGCATCGCCGACGCGATCGCCCTGTGGGAGCACGAACCGGGGCTCGCCGGGGTGAAGCTGTTCCCCGGCTACCAGTGGTTCTACCCCCACGATCCGATCTTGGGCCCGCTCTACGAGTTCGCGCACCGGCGCGGGATCCCGGTGCTGATCCATCAGGGCGACACCCTCGACCGAGCGGGCCGGATCAAGTACGCCCGTCCGATCGAGGTCGACGAGGTGGCCGTCCGGTACCGGGACGTGCGGTTCGTCCTGTGCCACTTCGGCAATCCCTGGATCGACGAGGCCGCGGAGCTCGTCTACAAGAACGAGAACGTCTACGCCGACACCTCCGGGCTCCTCGCCCACCCGTCGGCCCCCTACTTCCCCCGGATGGTCGAGCAGAGCCGCCAGCGGCTCCAGCAGGCGATCTTCACGATCGGATCGGTCGACCGGATCCTCTACGGCTCCGACTGGCCGCTCGAGGAGCTCGCGCTCGCCGTGCGCCTGGTCGAGGGGCTCGATCTCCCGCTCGAGGACCGCGCGAAGGTCCTTGGGGAGAACGCCCGACGCTTGTTCGGCTTCGCCGACCGCCCCTCGGCGCGGGCCCGCCGGACCCCCGAGACTACGGCAATTTCGAAAGGCTCCGTGAAAAGGCGGCGTCGCCCTCGCTAGGGAGCGGGGAGACTCGTGCCATCGGCCGGCGCGTCGGTCAGCGGAGCCACGGAGACAGGAGGGACCCCGCTCCACCGCTCCGATCCGGGCGCGGAGCTCCTGCGGCGCCGGATCGAGCGACCCGCGCGCCTCGGTCAGTACGTGCTCGCGACGCTCGGCGCCGTGACGGCGGCCGCAGGGGCCACGCTCTGGTTCACGGACCGATCTCCGCTCGGCCTCGCATTCACGGCCTTCGGGTTGGTGCTCGCGGCCCTCGGGGGGCTCCAGTTCCTCCTCCTGCGGCGCGACCGGGAGCACTGGCCCGACCAGGTCGTTCTCTGGGACCGCGGCGTCGAGCTGATCCTGCACAACGGCGAGGTCCGCGGGGCCGGATGGGACGACCCGGACCTCGCGCTCAACCTGATCGCCCGAGCGGCGCCCGAACCCGCGGGGCGGGAGTACCTCCTCGTATGGATGGCGGAGGGGAAGATCCCATCGGCGGAGCTCACCGCAGACGGGTTCGACCGCCTCCGTCGGGCCGCCGAACGGGAGCACCTCCTCGTGACCGAACCGCACCCACTCCGTCGCCCCGGTGGCCTCCAGTGGGTCGAGATCCGGGCGAGCACGGCGGGACGGCCCGTCGACCGAGCGAGCCGGAGCGGCGAGGCTACCGCCCCCTGACCGGGCCGTCACCTTAAGGCGGCGGCGCGGCTCCCGCGGCCCGGGCCGGCGGTCGGGGCATGGACGCGGACGAGATCCAGCGGATCGTCCGGGAGACGAACTACGTCACCTGGCGACGGCAGTCCGGCTGGAACCCCATGGTCGTGACCCGCGCCGAGGGGTCGAGCTTCTGGGACGCGGCGGGCCGCGAGTATCTCGACTTCTCTTCGCAACTGATCGCGACCAACCTCGGGCACCAGAACCCGGCGGTCGTCGCGGCGATCGCGGAGCAGGCGCGCGTCCTCAGCTACGCCGTCCCTGGGTTCGCGACCGAGCCCCGGGCCCGGTTGAGCGCCCTCCTTACGGAGGTCCTGCCGAAGGGGCTCGACCGCTTCTTCTTCAGCACCTCGGGGACCGAGGCGAACGAGGCCGCGCTGAAGATCGCGCGCGTGGCGACGGGCCGCTCGAAGGTCGTCGCGCGCTACCGTTCGTACCACGGTGCGACCGCCGCGTCGATCTCGGTCACCGGCGAGGTGCGCCGCCGGCCGACCGAGCGCGTCGAGCGGGTCCCGGGGACGGTCTTCGCGCCCGACTGCTACTGCTACCGCTGCCCGCTCGGGCTCACCTACCCCGACTGCGGCGTAGCGTGCGCCGAGTACGTCGACTACCAGCTCGAGCGCGAGGGCGACGTCGCGGCGATGATCGTCGAGCCGGTCGTGGGCACCAATGGGGTGATCGTGCCGGTCCCGGAGTACCTTCCCCGTCTCCGGGAGATCACGCGCAAGCACGACGTCCTGCTGATCGCGGACGAGGTGATGAGCGCCTGGGGCCGCGTCGGCGAGTGGTTCGCCGTCGACCACTGGGGGGTCCAGCCCGACCTTCTCACGACGGCGAAGGGGATCACCGGGGCGCACATCCCGCTCGGGCTCACCGCGACCACCGCGAAGCTCCACGACGCGTTCCGCGACGCGTACTTCCCGCACGGTCACACCTACGAGGCCCACCCGCTGACGCTCGCGCCCGCTGTCGCGGCGATCGGGGAATACCGACGCCTCGGGCTCCTCGAGAAGTCGCGCCGGGACGGGGCGTACCTCCTCGAGCGCCTGACGGAGATCGGGGGCCGCCACCGATCGGTAGGGGAGGTGCGCGGGCTCGGGCTGTTCGCCGCGGTCGAGCTCGTCCGGAACCGCGCGACCAAGGCCCCGTTCAACTCGGACGAGGACAAGCTCGCGGGCCGGCCGCTCGTCGCCGAGGCCGTCGCCGCGGCGATGCTGAAGGAAGGGGTCTACTGCGTGGCCTGGATCTCCCACCTCGTGATCGCACCTCCGCTCATCGTCACCCGCGCGGAGCTCGACCGCGGACTCGAGGTGCTCGATCGCGCGTTGGCCGTGGCGGACGCGCAGGCGGATCCGGTCCCGGCCTAGGCGTCGGGGGCTCGGCTCCCCGCCGCGGGACCCCGCTCCCGCACGTCGAGCGCCCGGTCGAGCTCGGTCGCGGCGGTGATCAGAGCGAGGTGGGTGAACGCCTGCGGGAAGTTCCCGAGGTGCCGCCCCTTCGCGTCGATCTCCTCGCCGTAAAGCCCGAGCGGTCCGGCGCGGGCCAGGAGCCGCTCGAAGATCCGGCGCGCCCGGCCCCGCTCGCCCCGGCGGGCATAGTAGGCGACGCGCCAGAACGCGCAGGGGAGGAAGTACCCCTCCCCGCCCGCGAGCCCGTCGGCGAGGCGGTACCGGCGGACGAACGGTTCATCGACCAGGCTCTCCTCGATCGCGTCGGCCGTCCGTACCATGACCGGATCGTCGGCCGCGAGGAAGCCCAGGATCGGCAGCCGCAGGAGCGACGCGTCCGGCCCGTTCGCGCCGTAGTACCAGGCCAGGGCGCCGCCCCGCGCGGTCCGGCCCCGGGCGAGGACGTCCTCCGCGATCGCGGCGCGCGTCCGACGCCACCGATCGAACGGCGCGGGATAGCCGAGCCGCTCGCCGAGGTCGATCCCCCGATCGAGCGCGGCCCACGACATCGCCTTCGAGTAGACGTAGTGGCGCGGGGGGCCCCGGACCTCCCAGATCCCGTGGTCGGGCTCGCTCCACACCCGCGCCGCGTACTCGACGAGCCGGCGCAGCTGCCACCACAGGTCGAGGGAGACGACACCCCCGTGCTGCTCGAGGAGGTCGGCGACCGCGAGGACGCCCCCGTAGAGGTCGTGCTGGACCTGGTCCCGCGCGGCGTTGCCGACGCGCACGGGGCGGGACCCGCGGTAGCCGTGCAGCGAGGGGACCGTGCGCTCGGTCGGCGGGGCGCCACCGTCGACCGCGTAGAGGACCTTGAGGTGGACCTCCTCGTGCTCGAGGATGTCGAGGAGCCAATAGACGAAGTCGGTCGCCTCCTCGGTGTACCCGAGATCGAAGAGGGCGCGGACCGCGAGCACGGTGTCGCGGACCCAGCAGAACCGGTAGTCCCAGTTGCGGCGGCCACCGATCGCTTCCGGGAGCGACGTGGTCGGCGCCGCGACCATCGCGCCGGACGGGCGGTAGAACAGGGTCTTGAGCGTGAGCGCGGAACGCTCGACCTCGGGCCGCCACCGCCCCTCGTAGCGCATCCGGCGCGCCCACGCGCGCCACAACCGCTCGGTCTCGCGGCGGCGGCGTACCGCGTGGAACGACCCGAGCGGCGTGACCTCCTCGGCCCCCGCCGAGAGGACGAACCATCGCTCCTCGCCGGGCTGGAGCGCGAGTTCGCCGCGGGCGTGGTCGCCCGCGAGCTCGATCCGCTCGTCGGGATCGAAGGAGAGCCCGATCGAGCCCCCGGCCCCGCGGGCGAGGATCCCGTGCTCCGAGCGCCGGAGCGAGGGCGTCGCGGCCCCGTAGGCGAACCGGGGCGCGAACGTGATCGCGACCTTCGGGGCCCCCTCCCGCACGAGCAGCCGGCGGTGGACCTCCGACATCAGGACGCGGTCGGAGTCGATCTCGGGGCAGAAGTCCTCGAGGGCGATCGAGCCGCTCCGGTCGGCGAGCTCGGTGACGAGCACGGTCGTGCCGGGCACGTAGTGACGCCGGACGGAGCCGCGGCCGCTGGCGAGGTCGATTGAGAAGTACCCGCCCCGCCGGGGATCGAGGAGCGCGGCGAATACGGTCGGCGAGTCGAACCGGGGGAACGCCGCCCAGTCGATCGATCCCCGGGGGCTCACGAGCAGCGCGGTCCGATTGTTGCCGATGAGGCCGTAGGACTCGATCGGGTGGACGCGCGCCGGCGGCGCGGCCGGCCGAGTTCGCGTTCGGGCTTGGGGGACCATCGGCCCCCGAGGACCGGGAGCCTGAAACCTTGTGCCCGGACCCGGTCCGGGGCGGACCCGCTCAGAACCAGCGCGTCGTGACGACCTTCTTGCGGGTGTAGAACTCGATGGCGTCGCGGCCGGTGGCGTGGAGATCGCCGTAGAACGATCCCTTCCATCCGACGAACGGAAAGTACGCCGCCGGCGCGGGGACCCCGATGTTGACGCCGAGCATCCCGGCCTCGATGCGGTGCGCGAACTCGCGCGCCGCCTTTCCGTCGCGCGTGAAGATCGCGGCGGCGTTGCCGAACCGGGCCCGGTTCGCGATCTCGATCGCCGCGTCGAGCGACGGCGCCCGGATGACGGAGAGCACGGGGCCGAAGATCTCCTCCTGGGCGATCGCCATCTCCGGTCGCACGTGGTCGAAGAGCACGGGCGCGACGAAGTACCCCCCGCTCCCCTCCGGCGCGACGCCGCGCGCCGCGACGGTCGCCCCGGCCCGGATCCCCTCGTCGATCCACTGAAGGACCCGGGCCCGGTGCTCCGGCCGGATCACCGGTCCCACGTCCGTCGCGCCCTCCTCCGCGCCCCCGAGCCGAAGTCGCCCGACCGCTTCGGCGAGTCGCGCGATCAGCGCGTCGCCGATCGGCTCGACGGCGACGACCACGCTGCCGGCGAGGCAGCGCTCCCCCGACTGCCCGAACGCGCTCGACACGATCGCGGGGACCGAGCGTTCGAGATCGGCGTCCGGCATCACGAGGAGGTGGTTCTTCGCCCCCGCGAGCGCCTGCACGCGCTTCCCGTGCGCCGCCGCGGTCGTGTACACGTGCCGCGCGGTCGGGGCGCTGCCGACGAAGGAGACCCCGTCGATCCCGGGGTGCGCGAGGATCGCGTTCACCGCCGCGGCGTCCCCGTGGACCAGGTTGAACGTGCCCGCCGGGAATCCGGCCTCGCCGAACAGCCGGGCCAGGATCGCCGCGGAGAGCGGCACCCGCTCGGACGGCTTGAGCACGAAGGCGTTGCCGCAGACGAGGGCGAGCGGCGCCATCCAGAGCGGGATCATGACCGGGAAATTGAACGGCGTGATCCCGGCCACCACGCCAACGGGCTGCCGGAGCAGCGTGGTGTCGACCCCGGGCGAGACGTCCTCGAGGAACGATCCCTGCAGCGTGGTCGGGGCCGACGCCGCGAACTCGACCGCCTCGATCCCACGGCGCACGGATCCGCGGGCTTCCCCCGCCGTCTTCCCGTTCTCGCGGACGACGCTTCGGACCAGGGACTCGAAGTGAGTCTCGAGGAGGCTCCTGAGCGCGAGGACCTTCCGCGCCCGCTCGGCCACCGGCACGTCCCGCCACGCGGGGAACGCCGCCCGGGCCGCCGCGACCGCGGCATCGACGTCGGCCGCGTTCGACCTCGGCACGCGGGCGAGGAGCGTCCCGGTCGACGGGTCGGGCACGTCGAGGACCCCGGACGATCGCGCCGGGACCCAGGCCCCGCCCACGAAGTTGTCCAGGGTGGGCTCGCCTGCCATCGCTCGCCCGGAGCGCTCGACGTTCTTGACGGTCTCGGAAGAGCGTGCGCCGCCCCGGTTCAGGCCCGGCGGGCGGTATAGATCGGCGTCGACATGTCGAAGCGGACCTTCCCGCCGAACTCCTCGCGTGCGATCCGTTCGACGGCGTCGAGGAACGTGCGCCGCCGGGCGGGGGACATCTTGAGGACGTTCCCGAAGGTCGCCCAGAGTCCCCGGACCTCCGCGGGGTCGAGCTCGACCGGGAATCGCACGACCTCGTAGTCGATGCGATCGAAATCCCCCGAGCGTCCGAGCCGGCCCAGCCGGACGGCGACCTCCCTCCGCGAGTCAAGGCGGCCCCGCCGCACCCAGGTCGGATGGCTCTCCAAGGGGCGCCAGAGGCGATGGGTCGCCCGATGGAACTCGCTGGGGTGCTCGGGGTCCCCGTGACGGTTCCACCACATCGCCCACCACCCACCGGGTCGAAGGAGCCGGGCGACCTTCGGGAGCCCCCGGCGAGCGTGGACCCAGTGGAACGAGGTCGCGGCGACCCCGAGGTCGAAGCGGCCCGCCGGGAGCGGGGCGTCCTCGAACGTGGAGCGCACGAACCGAAGCCTTCCCCCGACCGTGCCGAGGGTCCGGGCGAGGTAGCGCGCGAGGCGCGGGTCGGGCTCGACCACGTAGAGCGGGTTCGCGCCGAGCCGGAGGAGCTCGCGCGTCGCGAGGCCGGGGCCCGGCCCGATCTCGAACACGCGGGACCCGCGCGTGAGCCCGCAGCGATCCTTCAGGATCTCGAGCACCCGGGGCGGGTACGGGAGCCGGTAGCGGGCGTACCCGGACGGATCCTTGCCGAAGGTGGTCCGGCCTTCCCTCCGCAGGAGCGACGGCATGACGGACCTCGCCGAGAAACGGAAGAACAAGAGCTTCCGGATGCCCCGGGCCCCGGCGACCGGGGCCGGGAGGGTTTTTGTAAGCGCAACCGGTCCGAAGGACGACGGACCGGCCGCGACCCTGGCCCGTCGAGGGAGATGGGAGTCTGGACCCCCGCTTTGCGAGCGCGTTTGCCGAGTACGAGCGCCGTACGCCCCGATCGCGGGAGCTCTCCGAGCGCGGCCGCCGGTGGAGCCCGCTGGGCGTCCACTCGAACTACCGGTACCTAGAACCGTACCCGTTCTACGTTCGCCGCGCGAGCGGCGTCACGCTGTGGGACGCCGACGGGAACGACTACCTCGACTTCAACATGGGATTCGGCTCGCTGCAGAGCGGCCACGCCCATCCGAAGCTGGTCGAGGCGCTCACGCGCCAGCTGCACGACGGCAGCATCTACGGCTACGAGTGGGAGCGGACCCCCGAGGTCGCGGAGCGGATCTGCCGCCGGTACGGGATGGACAAGGTACGGTTCAGTACCACGGGGCTCGAGGCGACGCACCACGCGATCCGGTTCGCGCGCGCGTTCACGAAGAAGCGCTACGTCCTCAAGTTCGAGGGCTCCTACCACGGGTCCCACGACTCCCTCCTGGTCGGGGTCAAGCCCCGGATCCAGGTCGCCGGACCCCCCGAGCACCCCGCCTCCGCGCCCGCCTCGCCCGGGATCCTCGCCGAGCTCTCGGAACGGACGCTCGTCGCCCCGTTCAACGATCTCGAGGCGACCCGTCGGATCGCCCGGGAGCACCGCGACGACCTCGCGGCGGTGATCGCCGAGCCGATCCCGATGAACATGGGGTTCATCGTCCCCGACCCGGCGTTCTTCCCCGGCGTGCGCGAGCTGTGCGACGAGCTCGGGGCCCTCCTGATCTTCGACGAGATCAAGACCGGCGCGAAGTACCCCCACGGCGCCTCGGAGCGCGTGGGCGCGCGACCGGACCTCCTGACGCTGGGCAAGTCGATCGCGTGCGGCGTGCCGATGTCGGCGATCGCAGCGCGGCCCGGAGTGCTCGACGAGGTCGGACCGCGGAAGGTCGCGCACGCCGGTACGTTCAACTCCAACCCCCTCGCCATGGTCGCCTGCCTCGCGTCGCTCGACCACGTGCTCACCGACGACGCCCTCGCCCGCTCGTCCGCGCTGAACGCCCGCCTCGCGCGCGGGTACGCCGAGGTGTTCCGCGACGCGGGGGTCACCGCGCACGTCGCCGCCGATGGGGTCTCGGGGACCGTCTATTTCGCCGACCACCCGGTCCGCAACTGGCGGGACTTCCTCACCGTCGACGGCGACCGTTCGATGCTCTACTACTACCTCTGCCTGAACCGGGGGTTGATCCCCTCGGGGACCGGACCCGACGAGCAGTGGACGATCTCGGTGCAGCACACCGAGACCGACGTCGACCGCCACCTCGAGATCCTCGGAGCGGTCGCGGACGCGCTCGCCGGGGCGCCGCAGGCCGGCGAGATCGAAGAGTCCGTCTGATCCTGCGCGCGCGGGCCCGCGGGCCGGCGAGGCGCTGACGGTCGGGGGCCACCGGACGGCCATCGAACCGCGCCCCGCGCGGTGAGATGTTCGCCGAAGCGGGCGATCGATGGAAAACCGTCCAGCGGCGCGCCCGGCCCCGATTTCTCCTCCGTCGACCTCGAGCGGCGAGCGGTGCATGCCCCCATCGATCCGTCCCGCCGAGCTTGCCGACCTCCCGGCGATCGTCGAGCTGTACAACCACTACGTCCGGTCGACGGCCGCGACGTTCGAGATCGCGGAAGTTCGTCCCGAGGACAAGTCCGGGTGGTTCCACGAGCACGGCGCGTCCGGCCCGCATCGGATGCTGGTCGCGGTAGATGCCGCCGGCGGGGTGATCGGGTGGGCGACGACGAGCCCGTTCCGCCCGCGGGCCGCCTATCGGACGACCGTCGAGTCGTCGATCTACCTCCACCCCGTGGCGGTGGGCCGGGGCGTGGGTTCGCAGCTCTACGGCGCGCTCTTCGACTCGATCCGGAACGAGGACCTCGAGCGGATCGTCGCGGGGATCTCCCTTCCGAACCCGGGTTCGGTCGCGCTCCACCGCCGGTTCGGCTTCCAGCCGGTCGGGGTGTTCACGCGCGTGGGGCGGAAGTTCGATCGGTACTGGGACGTGGCGTGGTTCGAGCGACCCTTGCGCCTGCCGGCCCCGGCGCCTCCGCGGGCGCCTACGCCGTAGCGCCCGTCGGGGGCGCGCCGGGGAGGACGGCCGACGTTGCGATCAGCGCGTCGGCCGGGACGTCCGCCACCTCCTCCGCCCGGTGGCAGGCGACCTGCCGGTCCGGCCGACCGGGGAGCGCGCGCAGCGCGGGCGACTCGGAGCGGCACCGGTCGACCGCGAACGGGCAACGGGGCGCGAAGCGGCACCCCGGGGGCGGGGAGAGGAGGGTCGGGATCTCGCCGGTGATGCGGTAGCGCGCCCGGCGCCGCTTCGGATCCGGCACCGGGACCGCAGCGAGGAGCGCCTTCGTGTACGGATGGACCGGATGCTCGAGGACGTCGTGGACGTCCCCGAGCTCGACCACCTCGCCGAGGTACATCACCGCCACCCGGTGCGCGGCATAGCGGACCGCGGCGACGTTGTGGGTGATGAGCAGGTAGGCGAGCCCCCGCTCGCGCTGGAGGTCGACGAGGCGGTTGAGGATCTGCGCCTGCACGGCGACGTCGAGCGCGCTCGTCGGCTCGTCCAGGATGATCAGCCTCGGGCGGACGCTCAGCGCCCGGGCCAGCGAGAGTCGCTGGCGGCCGCCGCCGGAGAACTCGTGCGGGTACTGGTCGAGGCACTCGGGCGGCAGTCCCACCGTCGGGAGGAGGTCGGCGACCCGTCGGCGCAGCTCGGCCCGCCCGACCGATTCCTGCGAGCGCATGGGTTCGCCGACGATCTGCCAGACCCGCAGCCGGGGGTCGAGCGATCCCAGCGGGTCCTGGAAGACCATCTGGGCGTGGCGGTGCCAGAGGCGGAGCGCCCGCCCGCCGAGCCGGGTGATGTCCGCCCCCTCGAACCGGATCGCGCCCGAGGTCGGCGGGTACAGGCGCGCGGCGAGCCAGCCGAGCGTCGTCTTGCCGGACCCGGATTCGCCGATGAGGCCGAGCGTCTCGCCCGCGCGGAGGGAGATCGAGACCCCGTCCACTGCGTGGATCGCCTTCGGCGCGCTCCCGTGGACGAACTCCTGGAACGACCGGTTGATCGGGAAGTGCTTCACGAGGTTGACGGTCTCCAGGAGCGGCGGTGCGTCGGTCACGGCAGCGCCTCGACCTCGCTCGCGAAGTGGCACGCGGACGCGTTGGAGTGGAGGCGAGGGGATCCCACGGGGGCCGCGAGCGCCGGCCCGGGCTCGGCGGAGCACTCCGGCCGCGCGATCGGGCAGCGGGGGGCGAACGCACAGCCGTCGGGGAGGCGCGAGAGGTTCGGGACGGATCCGGGGAGCGTGGGGAGGGCGCCGTCGCGCTGGTAGGTCCGCGGGATCGAGCGGAGCAGCGCCTTCGTGTACGGATGGCGCGGGGATTCGAAGACGTCCGCCACCGGGCCGAACTCGACGAGCGCCCCCGCGTACATCACGCCGACCTGGTCGGCGATCTCGGCGATGACCCCGAGATCGTGGCTGATGAACAGGATCGAGGTGTGGATCTCGTCCATCAGCTCCTTCATCAGGGTGAGGACCTGCGCCTGGATCGTCACGTCGAGCGCGCTCGTCGGCTCGTCCGCGATCAAGAGCGACGGCCGCGCGGAGAGCGCGGTCGCGATCATGATGCGCTGGCGCATCCCACCGGACAGCTCGTGCGGGTAGAGGTTGAGGATCGTCTCGGGATCGTTGATGCGGACGAGCCGAAGATACTCGAGCACCTCCCGCTTGAGCGCCGCGCCCGAGACGTCGCCGTCGGGCGGGGCCTTCCCCTCGAGGGAGTCGGGGACCCGCGGGAGGAACGCATGCGAGAGCGCCTCGGCGGTCGGGACGGGGTCGCCCTTCGAGTAGTCGTGCGGGACCAGATCCGGGTGGAACATCGGCGCCCGGCCCGACTCGCGCAGGCGCCGGATCCGGACGGCCTCCGCGACCTGCTTGTAGATGCGGAAGGCCGGGTCGAGCGAGTTGATCGGCTCCTGGAAGATCATCCCGATGCCGGTCCCGCGGACGTACGGCATCCGCCACTTCGGGACCTGGAGGAGATCGACGCCCTGGAACCGGATCCGCCCCGATCGCGTCCGGGCCGGGGGCTCCGGCAGGAGGCGGGGGATCGAGTGCGCGAGCGTGCTCTTGCCGCAGCCGGTCTCGCCGACGATCCCGACCACCTCGCCGGGCGCCATCTCGAACGTGACGTTCCGCAGGGCATGGAACGTCCCGGCCCCGACGACGTAATCGACGCTCAGCCCCTCGACCTCGAGGATCGGCTCCGCCGTTCTCGTCACCTCCCTCGGAGGGGCCGGGTTCGCTCCCTCATCCCGTGACCCGCTCGGGCGGTGCGAAGACGACGAGCAGCACAAGCTCCTCGGTGATCGAGTGGAACCGGTGCGGGACGTGGGCGGGAACGAACAGCACCTCCCCGGGCTTGGCCTCGGAGTCGACGCTGCCGTGCGTGAGCCGTCCGCGGCCCCGGACGACGTAGTAGATCTCGTCCTCGGAGTGGGGGGACTGGCGGTCGATCGCGCCCGGGGCGAGGACGTACACCCCGACGCTCATCGTCGGAACGCGCAGGAACTCCCGCCAGTCGCCCGGGTTCTGCTTGGCCCGCTCGGCCTCCTCCTCGATCGCCGTCATCGCCGTCCGCACGCGCCGCTTCGGATTAACCGCCCGGGGCCCCGGCGTCGAGCGCGAGCACCTCCTCGGCCGCGCGGACCCCGGTCTCGATCGCGCCGGCGACGGTCGCCGAGAGCCCCCGCGTCTCGGTCGCCTCGCCCGCGAAGAAGAGGCGGTCCCCGACCGGGGCCGCGAGCGCGGCGCGGTCGGAGAGGCGCGCCCCGACCGGGAGGAACGAGTAGGCGCCCCGCGCGAAGGGATCGTTCGACCACCGGTGGACGCGGGCCCCCTCCACCGTCCCGAGGGAGATGCCGGGCGGGAGCAGGGAGTCCCACTCCTGGACGGTCGCCGCGACGAGATCGGCGTCGCTCAGGTCGGCCCGGCGCCGCGCCTCTCGCCCCACCGTGAAGGCCGTCACGATCTCGATCGGCTCGCCGAGGCCGACGCGCGGGCGGAGGAAGGTCGAGGCGGTCCCTCCCCAGACGAGGGCGAACTCGCCGAGGCGCGCGCGGGCGGTCCCGCCGCGCAGCCGCAGCGAGACCGCGTAGCCGTCGGCGAAGGCGATGCGGGCGATCGCCGCCCGCTTCGCCTCGGGAAGGGGAGGATCGAAGACGATCGCCCCGGAGCGCAGCACGCCGAGCGGCACGGTGACGATCGCGCGCGGCGCCCGGTAGATGCGGTCGGGCCCATCGACGGGGTGGACCGTGACCGCGACGCCCGCGGCGGTCCCGCGGACCTCGGTCACGGGGGTCCCGAGCCGCACGCGGTCCCCGAGCGCCGCCGCCTCCCGCTCCGCGAGGGTCGAGTACCCCTCCACGACCCGGAAGTTCCGGAAGCCGAAGGGCTCCGGCGCCCGGCGGTCCTCCTCCCCGGGGCCGAGGATCCCGATCGCATCCGCGTCGGCCGCGTAGGTGTGGGCGTGCAGGAGCTCGACGAGCAGGCGGGCCGCCGGAGCGGGTCGCGCCTCGTCGAGGAAGTCGGCGATCGACCGGTCCGGCGGCCCGAGCGCCTGCAACCGGCCCGGGATCCCGCGGAGCCCCGCGTACGTCGCCCGGGTCCCCGCGGCGGGGTGGAACGGCAGCGCGAACCACGGATAGCGCGCGATCCGGCCCCGGACCACGAGCCGGCTCCGCTGGGTGAGCGGGAGCGGCGCGGCCGTGAGCCCCCGGCGCGCGAGCCACGCGTGCGTGACGACGTGCCGGCCGTGCACCATCTGGGCGCCGAGCTCGAGCGGGACGCCGGCGAGCGTGCGGTCCGTCAGGACCCGGCCCCCCACCCGGTTCCGGGCCTCCAGGACGAGCACACGGCGCCCGGCCTCGGTCAGGCGGTGGGCTGCGGCGAGACCGGCGAACCCGGCCCCGACGACGAGAACGTCGACCTCGGAGTCTCCGCTCGCCATGGTCCCGCGTCACGTCCCGGGCTCGTCCGAGCGCTCGACGGGGATCGGGGCCGGGACCGCCACCCGCTCGCGGGCGAAGGCACGGCGGGTCCGGGGATCGAGCACGTCCCGCAGCCCGTCGCCCAGCAGGGAGAATCCGAGCACCGTGACGAAGATCGCGAGCCCGGGCGCGAGCACGAGGTACAGGTACTGCGGCAGGTACCCCTGGTACTCGAAGACCATGCTGCCCCACTCGGGCGTCGTCGCCGGCAGGGAGATCCCGAAGTACGAGATCGTGGAGAACGTCACGAGGACGGTCCCGACGTCCAGGGTCGCGTACACGGTCAGCGGTTCGAGCAGGTTGCGGACCACGTGCCGCAGCAGGATCCGCGACTCCGACGCCCCCGCGATGCGGGCCGCCGGGATGTAGCCCTGGTGCTTGATCGTGAGCACCTCGCCGCGGACGAGCCGGACGTAGTACGGCCACCAGGTGATGATCAGGGCCGCGAGCGTGGCGGTGAGATTGCGTCCGAGGATCGCCGCGAGCGCGAACGCGAGCACGAGGGTCGGGAAGGCGAGGAAGACGTCGGTGACCCGGAGGATGAAGCCGGCGAGCGGCCGGCTGAAGCGGCCCGAGTCCCAGAAGCCGGAGACGAGGCCGAGCCCGCCGCCGATGATCAGCGCCGCTCCGACGATCGCGAAGCCGATGAAGAGGTCGAGCGGGAGCGCGGCGAGCACCCGGGAGAAGACGTCACGGCCGAGGTTGTCGGTGCCGAACCAGTGCTGCCAGCTCGGGCCCTGGAGCAGGGTGGGCGAGAGCGCGTTCGGGTCGTAGGGCAGCAGCGAGACCGCGCGCCCGATGAGCGCCTTCGAGACGAGCGGCACGAGCTCGACGGCCGCCGCCAGGACCACGGTGACGAGGACCAGGAAGAAGCCCGCCGCGGTAAGCCGGTTCGCCCGGAGCGTCCGGACCGCCTCCCCGAGCGTGTCCCGCCGTCGGATCGTGCCGGCCATCGGCGCCGGAGGGGAGGGACGCGACGCGGCCATCTAGCGCCAGTCCACCCGCGGGTCGATGAGGCCGTACAGGATGTCCGCGATCAGGTTCGCGATCACGACGGCGATCGCGAACACGATCACGATCGCGATGGTGCCCGCGAAGTTGTAGCCGACGACCGCGTCGTACGAGTACTCCCCGATGCCGGGCCAGCGGAACACCTCCTCGATGACGATCGTGCCCGACAGCAGCCCGCTCGCCGTGAAGCCGAGCACGGTGGTCGTCGTGATCAGGGAATTGCGGAGCACGTGGCGGAGGACCACGGTGCCCTCGTTGAGGCCCTTCATCCGGGCGCTCTTCACGAAGTCCATCGGGAGGACCTCGAGCATCGAGCTGCGCGTCATCCGGGTGATGATGCCGAGGTTGAGGAACGCGAGGGCCGTCGCCGGGAGGATGAGGTGCTCGATCGCGTTGACGGTGTACGGTAGATTGCCGGCTAACAGGGCGTCGAGGACCGACATGTGGGTCGGTTGCGGGAACGGCGGTGGATTCACGGAGAAGTCGCCCCCCGTGGGGAGCCCGACCACGGGACCGATCACGAACGCGAGGAGGACGGCGGCCAGGTACGTCGGCGCCGCCCAACCGCTCAGGTAGAACAACCGGACGAGGTGGTCCGGCCACCGGCCAGCCCACCGGGCCGCCACGACCCCCAGGAGGATGCCGAACACGATCATGATGAGGAGCGCCGCGAGCACGAGCTCGACGGTCTCGGGGAGGGCCGCCGCGATCACCGGGTAGACCGGCACCCCGTTCTGGTCGGTCCCCCAGTTGCCCTGCGCGAGCTGGACGACGTACTTCTCGAACTGGATCCAGATCGGTTGATTGAATCCGAAGAACTGGCGGCACGCGGCGATGACGTCCGGCTTCGCGTGGGGGTACCACGCGGGACACGGGTCCGAGATGATGACGTGCGTCAGGAGGAACGTGAGGAGGATGACGCCCAGGAGGACCGGGACGAGCTCGGCGAGGCGGACCCCGATGAAGTAGGCCAGGTCGGAGAGGCTCCGCCCCATGCTCCTTCAGGCCCCCGGGTCGGGGACGTCCGGCGCCGGCAGCGCGTCGGCCGCGGTCACTCGGACCGCGTAACGGAAGGCCCCCGATAAACGCGCCGGCGGTTCTCTTACGCCGGGGGCGTCGCGTCGAGCTTTGCGGCGAGGTTCCTCGCGAACTCCTCCGCGTCGGGCCCGACGCGCTTCGCGAGATACGAGTCGATCACGGCGCGCAGGGCCCCCGTGCCGGTCATGGTGAGGGTCAGGGTCACGTCGGTCGCGTCCGGCGGCGCCGCGACGAACGCGAGCCGGCCCTCGATCGTCGCCTCGGGTCCGCGGGCGCGGAACCGGACGCCCGCCTCGCTCCCCTCGAGGAGTTCGCCCTGGTAGAGGCTCTTCCTCGAGATCGGTCCCAGCTTGATCGCCACGGTCCAGATGGCGGTCCGCTCGCCGGTCCGCTCGACCCCGACGACCTGGGGGATCAGCGCGGCGACGAACGTCGGGTCCGAGAGGGACCGGTGCAGGGCCTCCGGAGCCGCCGGCGCCCGGAAGCGGACCGTGGACTCGGGCACGGAACTACGTCCCCGCGTTGGCCGCGTGAAGGTCGGCGAGGACGACGCCGGCGGCGTTGTGGCCGGGGGCGCCGATCACGCCGCCGCCCGGATGGGTCGCGCAGCCGCAGAGGTAGAGGCCCGGGACCGGGGTCCGGTAGTTCGACCAGCCCGGCATCGGCCGCAGGCTGAAGATCTGGTCGGGCGTGATGTCGCCCTGGTCGATGTTCCCGCCGGTCATCCCCAGCGTGCGCTCGATGTCGAGCGGCGTCACGACCTGCCAGTGGCGCACGAGCGCCCGGATCCCGGGCGCGTACTCCTCGATCGTCGAGAGGACGGTCTCCGCGACCGCCTCGCGCGCGTCGTCCCAGGCGCCGCCGCGCAGCTCGGTCGGCGCGTACTGGACGAAGCAGGTCATCGTGTGCTTCCCGGCGGGGGCGACGCTGGGGTCGACGAGGCTCTGGAAGTAGATGTCGATCGAGGGCGCCCGGGAGAACTGACCGAACTTCGCGTCGTCGAACGCCCGCTCGATGTACTCCATGCTGGGGCAGATGTCGACCGCCCCGACCAGGTGCCTCGGGTCCGGATCCGCCGTGAACGTCGGCACGCCGTCGAGCGCGGCGTTGAACTTGAGGCAGGCTCCGCGCGATCGGATGCGATGGACCCGGGACTCGATCGCCCCGTCGAGCGTACCCCGCGGGAGCAGCTTCAGCAGGGTGTTCGGCGCGTCGGCGTTCGAGACCACGGCCCGCGCCCGGATCGTCTCGCCCGCGTCAGTGACGATCCCGACCGCGCGGCCGTGCTCGACGACGACCTCCCGCACCCCGACCCCAGTCCGGATCGTCGCCCCGGCGTCGGTCGCCGAACGCGCCATCGACTCGGTGATCCGTCCCATGCCGCCGCGCGAGTGGCCCCAGACGCGGCGGTGCTCCCCGATCCGCCCGATGTTGTGGTGACCCAGGATGTACGCCGTGCCGGGAGTGTACGGTCCGGCGAACGTGCCGATCGTCGCTCCCGCCGCGAGCGCGCCCTTGAGCTCGGGGCTCTCGAACCAGTCGTCGAGGAAGTCCCGGGCGCTGCGGAGGAAGAGGTCGCGCAGCATCGGCTCCGCCTCCCCGGCGGGCAGGGAGCCGATGAACCGGTCGAGCGGCATCGGCGGCGCCATCATCGCCGGTTCGATCACGTCGAGCGCGTGGTCCCAGAACCGCAGGTACTCGGGGTAGGCGCGGGCGTCGGCGGCCGAGAACTTCGCGATCTCGCGCTGGTCGTGCCGCTCGTCCAGCCAGAACCTGAGCGATCGACCGTCGGGCTGCGGGAGGAACGCCTGCGGGTCCGGGAGGATCGGATCGTAGCCGTACCGGACCAGGTCGAGCTCCTCCACGATCTGGGGCCGGAGGAGCCCGCTCGCGTACGCGAACGTGTTGATGCGGAACCCCGGCCACGGCTCCTCGGTGATGCACGCGCCCCCGACCTGGGGACGTCGCTCGAGAACGCAGACCCGCGCGCCCGCGCGGGCGAGATAGGCGGCGGCGATGAGGCCGTTGTGCCCGGCCCCGATGACGACGGCGTCGAACTCCGCCATCGGGGGCGGCAGGCGGCGCGGGGGATAAACTCCTCGACGCGCACGATCTCCCTCGAGGAGAATCGAAGCCGGGGGTCGTCCAAAGGGTTAAGGAAGCGACCCCCTCCTCGAGGTCAATCGAGGTGGGACATGGCCGGGCCGGCGACGCGAGGGACCCGGGGAGGGCTCGGTCCCGTACCCGCGGCCGCGTTGCGGACCGTCAACCGACCGCTTGACCGCGCGCGCACCCTGCCCGGCCGGCTGTTCAGCGATCCGACCGTCTATGACCTCGAGACCGACCGACTGTTCCGTCGGAGCTGGCAGTGCATCGGCCGCGAGGACGAACTGGTCCGGCCCGGTGCCTTCCGCAGCTTCGAGGTCGGCGGGTCGGGCGTGGTCGTGGTGCGAGACGAGACCGGGACCCTCCGCGCGTTCCACAACGTCTGCCGGCACCGAGGGACGCGCCTCGTGGAGGCCCCCGAGGGCCAGGGGCTCACGAAGCTGGTCTGTCCGTACCACGCGTGGACCTACCGGCTCGACGGTCGCCTGATCGGCACACCCCACATGGCCGAAGCGAAGGAGTTCGATCGGGCCGACTTCGGACTTCATCCGGTCGCGACCGAGGTCTGGCGGGGGTTCGTCTTCGTGAACCTCGACCCGAAGGCGCGGCCGCTGGCGGAGACGCTCGGGGGCCTGCTGCGTCGGGCGGCCCCGTACCCGCTAGAGCACCTCCGGCGCGCGCATCGGGTCGAGTACGACATCGCCGCTAACTGGAAGCTGATCGTCCAGAACGCGAACGAGTGCTACCACTGCCCCGGCGTCCACCCCCAGCTCGTCAAGATCACCCCGTACCGATCCGGGGAGGAGGATCTGCGGCAGGGCCCGGTCTTCGGTGGCTGGATGGACTTCGTGGACGGTGTTCGGAGCGCCACGATGTCCGGCACGACCCCGCGCCCCCCGTTCCCCGGACTCTCCGAGGAGGACCGGCGGCGCGTGTACTATTACGTGCTGTACCCGGGGAACTTCTTCAGTTTCTTCCCCGACTACGTGACGTTCGACTGGTTCATCCCGATGGGCCCGGAGCGGACCCGCCTCGTCTTCGAGCTGTACGTGGACGGCAGCGAGCGGGACCCTGCGACGGACGCGATGGAGTTCTGGGAAACGACCAACCGCCAGGACTGGCACGTGTGCGAGATGGCGCACCTGGGGTCGAAGACGGTCGGATATGGCCAGGGCCGGTACTCGAGCGAGGAGGAGGTCGTCCACCTCGTCGACCGGTACTACCTGCGCCGGATGGGCCTGCTCGGCCGCGGCCGCTGAGCGGTCAGTCCGCCCGGGTCCGCCGGGGCGGCGCCGGATCCGGGCGAGCGAGCTCCTGCGTCACGAAGACGTCGAAGTCGTGCACGAGCTCCTCCTGGTCGCTGTACCGACCTCCGTTCCACGCCCGCGATCCCATCCCCTCCTGGGCGAGCGCACAGACCTTCCAGTCCTGGAGGTTGATCTCGTTCCAGAGGTCGGTCGCGTCCCGCGGGTCGAAGTCCGGGGCGGCGATCGCCTCCGGGGTGAAGTAGAACTCGTTCTCGATCCGGGAGTGCGAGGGAGAGGTCGGCCAGCTTCGGTGGACCATGAGGTAGTCCGGGTGCAGGCTGAAGAACAGGTTCGGGAAGACGACGTAGTAGTACACTCGCTTCCGGTCCTCCGCCGTCATGCCGGGGATCCGCGGACGGCGGGTGTAGCCGGTGCGGGTCATCGACTCGAAGTCCTGGGCGAACTGCATGTACCCGCCCGAGAACAGCGAGCGGGTCTTCGGATCGAGGAACGAGGCGTCGTTGTCGCCGGAGAGATACGGGGTGAGCCGGTTCAGGCTCGGGTGGACCGGCGCACAGTGGTAGCACTCCGAGAAGTTCTCGACCAGGATCTTCCAGTTCGCCTCGACCTCGTACTCCTGGTGGCCCCCGAGCCGAAGGTCGGCGAGCGGGAACCGGTCGAACCGGGCGAAGAACGGCCCGAGGGATTCCCGCAGCCCGGGCCCGGTCGGCTCAAGATTGACCCAAACGAATCCCCCCCAGGTGTCGACCCGGACCGGGTGGAGGCCGTAGTCCTTCCGGTCGAAGTCGACCTGGCCCTTCATGTGCAGGGCTCCGATCAGGTTCCCGTCGAGGCCGTACGACCAGGCGTGGTAGGGGCAGATGAACGAGTGCGCGCCCTTGCCCTCGGCCTCCAGCACCACCCGGGTCCCGCGATGCCGGCAGAGGTTGTAGAAGCCCCGGATCCCGCCGTCCGGGTCGCGCACCAGGAGGACGCTCTCCCGGCCGACCGTCCGGGTGAAGAAGTCCCCCGTGCCGGGGATCTGCTCTTCGCGGCCGACGCACAGCCAGTGACGGTAGAAGAATCGGTCGAGTTCGGTCGCGAGGACGTTCGGGTCCCAGTAGATCCGGCCGTTCGGGGTTCGGCTCGGTGCCGAGGGCCCGCGGTTCCCGGGCGGAGGGGAGGACGACCGTCGTCCCGTCTCCGAGGAAGCGGTCATCGCCGAAGGAACGGCGCCCGGCATTTACCCGTTTCCGGGCCCCTCCGAACGCCGCCCGCGCCACCGCCGACGGCGACCCGTGCGAAGGTCTGACAGTCTATATCTGGGGCGGCGGAGTTCCGCCCCGCCGCCGGAGTGACCATGGATCCGAAGTGGAACAAGGTGATCGCGATCGTCGTGGTCGTCGTCCTGGTCCTGGCCGGGATCGGGTTCTACTACGCGTACGAGACCGGAAAGTCGGCCTCCGGAGCGTGCTCGCTGCAGTCGACGAACCCGATCGTCGTCGACCAGGCGGAACAGGTCGCGACCGCCGATCCGCAGTGGGCCGCGACGACCCCGGCGTGGGGCATGGTCCAGAACATCTACCAGACGCTGGTGATGTACAATCAGTCGAGCCTCGTCAACTTCACCGGCGTCCTCGCCTCCAGCTGGACGACCTCGGGGAACGGGTACAACTGGACCTTCCATCTCCGGCCGGGGATCCACTTCTCGGACGGGGACGGGTTCAATGCCTACGTGATGTGGTTCAGCCTGTACCGGCTGCTCGCGATGGAGGGCGTCAACCAGTACCTCCTCGCCGAGAACTTCTGGTATCCGCAGGTCTCCTACTACTCGAACGCGAGCCAGATCACGAGCTCGCTCGCGAACCTGACGAACGCCCTCAACACGTTCAACTTCGAGAACCCGACCTCGACCGAGATCGCGTACATGGAGGCCGGCAACCAGTCGTTCCAGGTGCTCAACGCCTCCACGATCGAGGTCAACCTCGGGTACGGGTACCTGGCGCTCTACAACGCCACCTCGTACACCTACGCCTGGCCCGGGGTCGACTACGGCTACCTGCTCGCGGAGCTGTCGACGCCCGGCGCGGCGGCGATCGACCCCGTCGTGGTCCAGGCGAACGGCGGCGTCACCAACGGCCCGAACAGCTACCTCAGCACGAGCGCGGTCGGGACCGGCCCGTACAACCTGAGCTCGTTCAGCGCCGAGGTCGGGTACACGCTCTCGCCGAACGGGAACTACTGGGGGGCCGCCGCGGCGGCGGCCGAGCCGTGGAACAACAACCTCCAGCCCGCGCGCTCGACGATCGTCGTCGACTACGAGGAGGATCCCTCGGCGACGGTCCAGGACCTCAAGACCGGAGCCGTCGCGACCGCGTCGTTCGCCTACATCGGCCCGTCGCAGATCGGGGAGCTCGCGGGCCTGAAGTGCGTTACCGTGCAGAAGCTCAACGACGTGTTCAGCGCGGCGGGCGGCTCCTGGTGGGTGTTCATGAACCAGAGCGTGGCCCCGTTCGACAACTGGTCGGTGCGCGCGGCGATCACGCACGCGATCGATTACTCCGAGGTCATCCAGGACGCGTTCGGCGGGTACGCGTTCGAGTGGGTGGGACCGGTCGCGCCCGGCCACCCGTACTACAACCCGGACGGCCTGGCGCCGTACCAGTACAATCTGACCCTCGCCAAGCAGGAGATCCAGGATTCCCCGTGCGCGAACAACGCGTGCGCCGGCGAGTCGTTCAACTACGAGTACCTGAGCACCAGCACGGACTGGGAGGACGCGGCGACCGTGATCCAGCAGAACCTCGCCCAGATCGGGATCACCATCAACCCGATCGGCGTGACGCTCGACCAGTTCTACGACGAGCAGACCATCGATCCGACCACGAACGGATGCACGAGCTCGAGCAGCGTCGCCGGTCTCGGGCCGTTCTATATCGGGCAGGACTTCTACTCGTCCGACTACATCTCGCCCGACGACTGGACGCAGAACGACTTCCTGTCGTACGGGAGCGCGAACATCTGCAATTCGGGGTTCAACGCGAACGGCCCGAACTACAACGCCACGCTCGACAACCTGGCGCTGGAAGCGGCCGGCACGAGCAACGCGACCCTGCTGAAGCAGTACTACGCGGAGATGACCTCGATCATGTACTACAACTACACCAACGCGTGGTTCGCGGTCCCCGACCTCTTCTCCGTCTACAGCCCCCTCCTCCAGGGCTGGCAGTCGGACCAGACGCCGATGGGGTCGTCCGAGCTCGAGACCATGAGCTGGAACACCGCGTACGTCTCGTAGGAGCGGCCGCCGCGCGGAGGTTATGACCGTCGTCCGCTCTCGTCCGCCCGAAGGTCGGGAGCATTAGCTCGGGGACCGGGCGCGTTCTGCTCATCGGCTGCGGGGCGATCGGCGGCGTCATCGCCGACCATCTTGGGCCGAGCCCGGCCGTGCGCGAGCTCCTCCTCGCGGACCTGGACGAACGGTTCCCCCGCGCTCTCGCCGCGCGCCTGGACGCCGGCCCGAAGATCCGGACGGTGGCGCTGGACGCGTCGGACGCGCGCGCGGTCGAGCGGGCGATGGACGGCGCCGAGGTCGTGGTGCAGGCGTCGCTCCCGCGGTTCAATCCCCCGATCCAGGCCGCGGCCCGGTCGACCGGGACCCACTACATCGACCTCGCGTCCGACTCGAGCGATCCGTACGTCGGGGGGGACGAGTGGGAGCGTCGGGGGCTGCTCGCGCTGATCGGCATGGGGGAAGATCCGGGGCTGAGCAATCTGATGGTCCGCGCGGCCGCCGACCGGCTCGACTCGGTCGACGCGATCCGCGTGCGGGACGGGGACACGGCGACCAGCCCGGACTTCGCGTTCCTCCCGCTCTTCTCGCCCGAGACGTTCATCGAGGAGACGCTCCACGCCTCGCGGATCTGGGATGGAGGGCGGTACCGCGATGTGCCGCCGTTCGGCGAGGGCGAGACGTACGAGTTCCCCGAGCCGGTCGGACCGCAACGCGTCTACTCGGTCGATCACGAGGAGGTCGACAGCATGCCGCGGTTCATCGGAAAGGGCGTCCGCTACGTCGACTTCAAGCTGGCGCTCGACGAGCCCACGGTGCGGACGCTCCAGCTCCTGCGGGACCTCAAGCTCCTGGACGCCGGCACCCCCGAGAACCCGGGGCCGCGCCGGGCCGTGCTCCGGGCACTGCCGAAGCCGGCGGAGCTCGCCGGCAAGGTCGATGGGAACGCGGCGCTGGTGGTCGAGGTCGAGGGTCGCGCCGGGGGTCTCCGCCGCACGGAGACGCTCTTCACGACGATGTCCCACGCCGAAGCGTTCCGGGCGCACGGAGTGACGGCGACCGCGTATCTCACCGGGACTCCGACCGCGGTCGCCGTCCTCCTCCTCCTGGAGGGCCGGCTCCGGCCCCGCGGGATCCTGCCCCCGGAGGCGCTCGACCCGGCGCCGTTCTTCACTGGCCTTGCCGAGCGCGGGATCGTCGTGACCGAGCGTTCCACCATCGAGCGCCCGGCCGCCGCCCCGCCGCCCTAGGACGCGCGGCGGCGGAGCGCGTCCTCGATCGTGTCGAGGGCGCGATCGAGCTCCTCGGCCGAGATCGTCAGCGACGGCTGGATCCGGAGGACGTGGTCCCCGTAGTTGTACAGCGGGATCGTCCCGTGCCGGACGCAGTCGAAGAAGACCGCCCGGGCCGTCTTCGGGTCGGGCGTCCGCCGGTCACCCTTCGCCAGCTCGACGCCGAGGCAGAGCCCGAGGCCCCGGGTGTCGACGACCCGGTCGAACCGGCGCCATTCGCGGATCCGGCGCAGCGCGGACCGGCCGAGCGCGGCCGACCGCTCGACCACACGGTCCCGCTGCATCACGTCGAGCGTGGTCGAGGCGGCGGCGCACGCGGCCGGATGGCCGCCGAAGGTCGTCCCCGCGGCGACGTCATGCTCCGCCATGATCCGCTCGGTGCCGAGGACTGCCGCGATCGGCATCAGGCCCCCGGAAAGGCCCTTGCCGATCGCGACCAGGTCCGGAGCGACCCCGAAGTGCTCCACGGCCCACATCCGGCCCGTCCGGCCCATGCCGGCCTCCACCTCGTCGTCGATCCAGACCCAGCCGTGCTCGTCGCAGAGGCGGCGGAGCCCGACGAGGAAGCTCTTGGGCGGGATCCAGACCCCGGCCTCGAGGGCGACCGGCTCGAAGATCGCGCCCGCAACGCGGTCCGGCGCGACCACGTGCCGCAGCAGCCGGTCCCGCACGAAGTCGAGGACCCAGCCCCCGTACTCGTCGGCGCTCATCCCGTCGGGCCGGGGGGAGGACGACGGGTACGGCGCGTGGACCACGCCCCCGCCGTACGCCTCCCAGAAGCGGCGTTCGTGCGAGCTCAGCGCGCCGATCATACCGGTAGCAATCGACAACCCGTGGTACTGCCCCAGGAAGCTCAGCAGCACGGGCCGGCCGGTCGTCTCGACCGCGTACTTCACCGCACCCTCGGCCGCGCCGGTCCCGCTGAGCTCGAGGAACACCCGGGTGAGGTTGGGGGAGGGACGGGTCCGAAGGAGCTTCCGCGCGAGCTTTAGCATCGGGAGATGCGGGTTCATGAAGTAGATCAGGAACCCATACTGCTCGAGGGCGGCGGTGGTCGCGCGCAGCACCTCGGGATGGACGTTCCCGAGATTGTTCGTGCCCCACTGGCTGGTGAGGTCGATGTACTCGCGGCCCTGGGCATCGGTGAGGCGGGCCCCGCGCGCCCCCTGGAGGACGACGCTCGCCAGGCGGGTCTTGTCGGACCAGAAGTAGCGCGGGAAGAGCGACCGGTACTCCTTCCAAAGCGCCGCCGCGGAGGGAGTTCGGCGGCCGCGCGCGGGAGACCTCGGCATCGGTGGCTCCGTTCGCCCGAGCGCGCCGGCCGCGACCCTCACTTCGGGAGGGACGGGAGGTCCTCGAGGATCACGGCGGCCGCGTTGTGGCCGGGGGCACCGGTGACGCCACCGCCCGGGTGGGCCGCCGCGCCGCACAGGTAGAGCCCCGGGAGGGGCATCCGGTACTGCGACCAGCCGAGGATCGGCCGGAACGAGAAGATCTGGTCGGGAGTGATGTTGCCCTGGAAGATGTTGCCCCCGGTCATCCCGAGCGTGCGCTCGATGTCGACGGGGCTGACGATCTGCCAGTCCCGGACGACCTCGCGGATGTTCGGCGCGAACTCCGCGTACGTGTCGAGGATCCGCTCGGCCGCCTGCGGCTTGAACTCGTCCCAGTTCGACCCCACGAGGTCGTGGGGTGCATACTGGACGAAGCAGGTCATCACGTGGCGTCCCGGGGGCGCCATGGACGGGTCGCGCACGCTCTGCAGCTCGCAATCCATGAACGGCCGTTCCGAGAAGCGGCCGTACTTCCCGTCGTCGAAGGCCCGCTCAAGGTAGTCCATCGACGGGCAGATCTCGATGGCGCCAGCGTGGTGGGGGCCGGGCGTCTCGGGCGCGGCCGTGAACTTCGGGAGCCCGTCGAGCCGGGCGTTGAACTTGAGGGCCGCGCCGCGGCTGCGGATCCGGCCGACCTCCCGGACGACCTCGGGCGGGACGTGCTCGCGCGGGACGAGATCCAGGAGCGTGTGCTGGGCATCGACGCCGGACGCGACCGCACGGGCCTCGATCGTCTCGCCCGTCGCGAGGGCCACGCCGGTCGCCCGCCCCGCATGGACGACGACCTCCCGGACCCGGGCATCGGTCCGGATCGTCGCGCCATGGTGCCGGGCCGACGCGGCGATCGCTTCCGAGATGCGGCCCATGCCGCCCTTCGAGAAACCCCAGACCTTCCGCACGCCATCGAGCGTCCCGATGTTGTGGTGGGCGAGCACGTAGGCCGTCCCGGGGGTCCGGGGACCGACCATCTCCCCGATGACCGCGTTCGTCGCCATGGAGACCTTCACCTCGTCGCTCTCGAACCACTCGTCCAGGAAGTCCTGGGCGCTCAGCAGGAACAGCTGACGGACCAGCTCCTCGGACTCGGTCCCGGGGAACTGCCCGACCAGGTCGGCCAGGGGGACCGGCGGCGCGAGCAGGAGCGGCTCGACGAGGTCGAGAACCCCCTCCCAGTATTCCTCGTACTTGGGATACGTCCGGGCGTCCTTCTTCGAGAACTTCTCGATCTCCTTGACCGTCCGATCGGTGTCGTTCCAGAGGCTCAGCGAGCGGCCGTCCGGGAACGGACAGAACGCCTGGGGATCGTACAGGATCGGCTCGTAGCCGTACTGCGCGAGCTCCAGGTCCTCGACGATCTGCGGCCGCAGGAGGCCCGCGACGTACGAGAACGTGTTGATCCGGTACCCCGGCCAGGTCTCTTCCGTGATCGCAGCACCGCCCACGAGCGGGCGCTGCTCGAGCACGATCACTCGGGCGCCGGCCTTCGCGAGGTACGCCGCCGCCACCAGGCCGTTGTGGCCGCCGCCGATGATCGCGACATCGAACCGCGGCATGAGGCCTGCGGCGGCAGCGCGACCCGAACTTATAATGCCGGGGCGCGCGCCGCGGGGTACCGCGGGAAAGGGTTGGCCCAGCCGGCGGCCCGCAACGCGCGGAGGCCGACCGGGGCGCGAGGCGATCCTCTACCCGGGGGCGGGTTCGAGGGCCGCCTCGGCGTCCGCCTCGTTCTTCCTAGGGGTGCCAAACCACCCTCGGATCCTCGCCCAGAGTCCGCGACCGTCGGCGCGCGCGTCCGTCGGTCGGGTCAGCTGGGCGGCGACCCAGCGGTAGTCCTCGCGAGGGAACTCGCGAGCTGCGAACTCCCTAGCGCCGACCCCCCCAGGAAGGGAGGCCGCAACGCCGTTGGTTCGGACCATCTGCGTCGTCAGCATGCTCTCCCTCCTCGGTCATGGTCACGCTACCAGCCCAGCGCCGGTATAAAAGCGGGGTGTTAGCTAGGAAGAAGAATGCGGAGCCGTGACACGGAAAAAGCCGCCAAAACAACCTCAAATAGGCGCTTCCGGCGCTGTGTCGCTACAATCGCTACAATGGCGGGAAAAGCCGAGGAAAGGGTTGGCCACCGACCGCTTCGGCCGCTCAGGGCGGGCTCGCCAGGTGCGCCCAGGCCGCGGTGAAGCCGTAGGAGACCGCCGCCACGCCGGCCAGCACCACCGCGATCAGGAAGATCGCGACCAGCACGCGCCACAGCCAGGGGTAGTCCGGGCTCTCCTTGGAGGGCAGCGGGGAGGAGCGGGGGTTGGTCGGTCCGGTGATGAACCAGTCGACGAACAGGGTCGCCGGGAACGTCATGATCGCGGCGCCGCCGAACGCCAGGTAGAGCAGGAACGTCTCGAGCGGGTCCTGGGTCAGCCCGATCTGGTAGGCCCGGGTGCCGTAGTAGATGATCCCCGATCCCGCCACGGCCGCAAGGATCCCCACGATGTGCGTCGGGACGCCGCGCCAGACCACGAACGCGAATCCGAGGAGGATGATCGCGAGCATGAACAGCGGGTCAAAGAAGAACAGGTCGTACGACCCGAACGCGACCGGGATCGGCCAGGTCAGCTCGCCCCAGACCGCGATGAGGCCTATCCCCGCACCGAGCATCCCCAGCATCGCCGCCCCGCTCTGCAGGTGGCTCACGGCGCGCTCGTGGTCCTTTCGGCGGTACTGGACGAAGACCGTGAACGCGGTGTAGAACACGGCCACGGTCACCAGCACAAGCAGGTCCAAGATCAGGGTCAGGTCGTCGATGAACGACATTTTTCTCTCTCCTTCGCGAACGAGGTTCGCCTCGGAGGCCACCTTCGCTGCGGGGGGGAAATATGGTCTGTCAATTGAACCTGACTCAGGGCCCCCGTTTTTGGGCGTCGCGACAGGTTCAAGCCTCCCATCGGAATCCAGCGCCGGAATGGCCGAACGCACCATCGAGGGAGTCACCGAGGTTTCGTTCGACCGCGAGTCGCGCACGCTCCGCGTGGTCGCCGGCGGGAGGATCGTGCAGGTCGACGGCGTCGATCGGCTCTACGTGCGGTCGATCCCGTGGACCGAGGCCGACGGCACGGTCCGGCTGAGCCGCGGCCGGGTGTCGGTCAACGGCAACATCGCCGCCGCGGTGGACTGAACGGTCGGCCCCGACGGTGCCGGAAGGTCGCATCCGGATCGCGCGCCGCGCGCCCCCGGGGACGCGTCACCACGCCCTGAAAAAGACGATCGTTCCGTTGCCTTCGATCAGCGAAGAGTCGGAGGCGGCCTCGATCCGATGGAATCCGTCCCACGGGCAACCGCTGTGTCCCGGGGTGCCATCGTTCACGAGTTCGACGATGGAGCCCTCGCACCGGGGCGTTCGACCGGACCGGACGGCGAGTCGGTCCGGCCGTAGGGCCCCTAGGATCTTCGGCCGAACGACCAGCCGCGCTTGTCGATCACGTCGAACAGGTTCCCGTCCGGATCGGCGAGCGTGACGAAGTCGGCCCCCTTCTCCGCAGGTCGTCGGACGGTCGCACCCAACCGGACGAGCCGGGCGACCTCGGCGTCGGGATCCGCGGAGTACAGATCGAGATGGAGCCGGTATTCGTCGAGTGGTGCCTCCGACGTCCGGTTGAGGGAGATGTTCGGTCCTGCGCCCGAGGGATCCTTGAGCACGACGCCATCGTCCTCGGGGGGATCTCGAGGGACGTAGTGGAGTGCCTCCTGCCAGAAGGCGATCATCTTCTCCAGATCAGAGCAATCGATCACGATCGACCCTACCCAGATCCCGTTGCGTTCCATGCGGCGCCCGGCGGTCCTCACCCGCGTTCGGCTCTTATCCTCGAGCGGGGGGAGGTGTGCCACGAGCCTCCGACCTTCCGTCCGATAGGGCGCTGGCGCGGGTCCCCTACCGCAGGTCCCCGTCCCCGTCTGGAACGACCACGCGGTTTTTCGGGGAGTCCGCCGATGGCCCGTGCGTGACCCCAGCCACGGAGCGCGACCCCGAAGTGAGTCGGGCCCTCGAGCAGAACATCCTGGCCTTCTTCTCTCGTATGGCGGGTTCGCCCGGCGGGACGCGGCAGGAGAGCCCCCAGGGGGTGCGCATCTGCTCGGGAGTGCCCTACGCGATCTTCAACTGGGTTCTTCGGAGCCGGTTCTCCGAGGGAGAGGCCGATCGCAGGGTCGCCGAGACGGTCCGATACTTCGAGGGACGGAGGGTGCCGTTCACGTGGGGGGTCGGGCCCGGCGACCGTGCCGAAGGGCTACGTGAACGGCTGGTCGACCGAGGGTTCACCGAAGAGCACGCGCCGGGGATGGCGTTGGACCTGAGCGACCTTCCGAGCCGTCCTCTGCCCGAGGGACTCGCCCTCCGGCCGGTCCGAAACATCGACGAGGAACGAGAGTTCTGTCGAACCCTCAACGCCGGAGATTTCCAAGAATCTGAGGAGATCGCACGAGCGATCCCCGACGTTCTCCGACCCACCCGTGACGATCGGGTGGAGGCGCCGAGCCTGGACTGCTTCGTCGGGTACTGGAAGGATCGTCCGGTGTGCACGTCGGCGCTGTTCGTGTCCGACGGGGTCGCGGGAATCTGGGGGGTCGCGACCGTTCCGCACGCCCGGCGTCGAGGGTTCGGAGCCGCCGCGACGGTCGCCGCTTTGGGACTGGGTCGCTCGCGGGGGTGCAGCACTGCGGTGCTGGTCGCGACCACGGCCGGCGAGCCCGTCTACCGCCGGCTCGGCTTCCGAGAGGTGTTCCGGTTCACCCAGTATCAAAGTCCGACGCCCTGAGGTCCGGGGCGTTTCTCTCCGAATCGCGCCGGGTCCGCAAGGCCCGTCGAGTGGGTCGATCCGGAGGCACCATCTTCCCAGTCGTTTCTCGACCTCTGTCCTGTGCGCGACTTCGGCCCCGGGCGCCCGCATCACGTCAACGCGTCCGGCCGGACCTGCGGAAGCCCGTGACGAGACCCGTCCCGTGTCCGGTGCGGCCAATCCTGTCCTGACGGCACTGCCCTCAGGGACGGGGATTGGTATCGCTCTCGGGGTGGACGGGACGGCCGTCGGCTTTCCAAGATCGTCGACCGCCGGCCCTTGGCGAGGATCCATCGGATCCCCGACGGTCTGCCGTTCCCGATCGGGCCGGCTCCGAACGCCGCGATGCAGGGAACCGGCGACTGCGACCCCAACTCAACCGAACGCCGGGGCGAGGCTGGAGGTCGGTCCGACTAGCATCGTGATGCTCAGGATCCCCGAATAGCCGCTGGAGGGGGCCGCGATCGTGAGGTTCGCGTACTGCGCCGGCTCGTTGACGACCGAGAACGATACCAGCGTGAAGGGCGCGGCGACACTGGAACCCACAAAATTGAGGCAGACCATCGTGCAGCTTAACGTCTCGACGAAGTGCTGGCCGGACGACACCGTGAACCCTCCGGTCGAAGCGAGGAGGGTCTGCCCGACGTACCATTGCACGCTCGAAACGTGAATGCTGGCGGGCGAACTCCCGGCTGCAGAAACATCCGCCGCGATGAGGATAAGCAACACGATCACCGCCGCGCCCACGGCGAGATAGATCGGCTTGAAGCGAAGGGACGGAAGGCGACCGACGCCGGTCTGGTCGTAGCCCCCGTAGAACGTCGCTACCGAGTCATGCATCGTTCGATCGG
>DATJRX010000033.1:0-8223 GCA_035504395.1 Thermoplasmata archaeon
GGCCGCCGGCCTCCCCGACCCGCTCGAGCTCCTCACGCCGATCGAGGTACTCTTCCAGGGCGAGCGGTCGAAGCTCTTTGTGGTCAAGTGTAAGTGTGGGAAGAACTACATCGCGTTCATCGACATCGTCAACCGCGAGCGCCTCGAGCAGGTGCGGAACGACCTGCTGCCATACTATCCGCAGATCGCCGAGGACCGCGACTTACAGAAGCGGTACCTCGAGCCGAAGCGCCGTGACGTCATCCTGTCGAAGGAGGAGTTCGCCCGCCGCGTCGCGCGGGAGAAGAACCACATGGTCCGCGAGGCGATCGAGCGGAAGTGCGACGCGGCCGGCCTGGGGATCCCGTGGGTCCGCACGAAGCTCGCCTACACGTTCGCCGCGGAGTCGACGTCCGCGACGAAGTCACCGTAGGTAGGGCGCCCGGACTCGCGTCAAGCGCTCGCGCAGCTGTCGCTCCTTCTGCTCGAGGAGCTCGGCCCGTGCGGTCGGCGACACGTACAGGAACGGTACCCGGAGCGCCTGGCGCAGGAGGAGCTCGCTCTCCATCTCGGGGACGGCGGCGCCGAGCAGCTCCGCGTAGAACCGCTGCTTCCGAACCCGGGCGGCCGCGAGCCGGCTGTCCGACGGGGACTCGAGCCGTATCGACGGGCGCTCGACCTGGATGCGCTCCGCGGCGGGCGGGAGCGGCCCGGTCTTTCTCATCCCGTATGCCTTCGTCGCGGTCTCGCCGAAGACGGCCATGTTCTCGAGCGCGCGCGGCGTGTCGGGCGGCGGGCGGAGTCGCTGGAACCGGACCTTCCCGTGGCGGACGACCCCCATGAGGTCGATGGTCTCCCCGGTGTCGGGGTCGACGACCGTTCGGATCACCGCGTTCCCCATCGGTCAGCCCCGTCGTGCATGCGGGCACACGCCCGTTCGTTGGCGCCCCATGTTGCAGTTGAAGCAGCGCACCTCGAGCTTGATCTCGGGTGGGTAGCCGTGCATCTTCAGCCACACGTAGTAACGCCAACCACCCCATCGCCCTTTCGGGTAGATGGACCTTCTGTGGGCACCGCCGTCGTTGTTGATGTGGTCGAGCGTTAGAAAGTCGACCTCGGTCTCTCCACAGCAAGCACACTCCGGGGGGTCGCGCGAGTAGTGTACGAGGACCTCGAGCTTGGTTCGTTCCCGCCATAGTCGGTGTTGGGCGTGCGCGCGACCGACGTTGGCCTTCCTCCATCGCACGCCGCGCGCACGCTCCTTTGCCCGCTGATCGGGCCGGTTACGGTAGGCGCGCTGGTAGGACCGGACCCGCTTGCGGTTTTGGCGATAGAGTGCTCGACGGCGGGCGCGCTGGGCGTCGGTCGGCACACCACGCGCCAACTGGTCTACGTTCTTTACCCTATTCCTCCTCGTCGTATTCTTCGAGGCCGCGAGGGGTCTCGACCGTCACTTCGCGGCCCGCCAAGCGCTGTAGTTTCTGGACGACTCGAACTTCCGACGTATCAGGGGCGTACAAGACATACGCCATCGCCTGTGTCTTCCCGGGCGCGAGGCGGAGGATCCGACCGATGCGTTGGGTCAGCTGGAGCTTGCCCGTGCCCGACGCGACGAAGACCGCGATGCCGACCTCGGGGACGTCGAACCCCAGCTGGAGGACATGGACGGAGCCGAGGACCCAGTAGGTACGGCCCCAGTTCTCGAGGAGCGTGCGTCGCTGGCGCTCGTCGGTGCCGCCCGTGATGGTGTGGCACCCGATTCCGTTGCGGCGAAGGAACTCGCACATCGTCTCGATCGCCGGCACGCTCTCGGAGAAGAGCAGGACGCGCTCGCGCGGGTGCTGCTGGACGATGCGGAGGAGCGCGCCCTCCTTGCTCTTGACCTTCGACAGGAGGAGGCGTCGGCCCGAGAGCGCGCGGAGGAACGCGATCGCGGCGTCGTGGTACTGGACGGAGCCGATGAGCGCTTGGACGCGCCGCGGGTTGCCGGTGCCGAGCTTCTTCGAGTTGAACGTGAGGATGCTGGTCAGCCGGTCATACTCTCGGCGCTCGGGTCCGTCGAGCGGCGTCGCGACGTCCCGCACCTGGACCGGGGTGAGCTCGCCGCGCTCGATCGCCTCGGCGGTCGTCTGGACGGCGATGCGCGGGAGGTAGTGGTTCAGGATGTCGAGGCGCGCCGTGTCGGGCGGGTCGGTCGCGGTGAGCGCGAGCGCGTACGGGTGCTGGCTGCTCTCGTAGATGAGCTTGCGGAACTCGTCGGCGGTCGCGCGGTGCGCCTCGTCGAAGACGATGAACGGGAATCGGCGGATGAGCGTCGGGTCGGCGAAGAGCGACTGGTACGTCGAGAGGGTGACGTAGCTCGGCTCCTTCTGCGTGCCGGTCCACACGCCGGCCTGGATGCCCCACTGAGCGAGCCGCGCGCGCCACTGGTCGACCAGGATGAGCGTCGGGAGGATGACGACGGTCGGGATGCGGAGGTCGTTGATGGCCGCGATGGCGATCTCGGTCTTCCCGACGCCGGTCGGGTAGACGACCCGTCCCTTGTGGTGCTCGTGGAACGAGCGGATGGCGGCCCACTGTCCTTCGCGGAGCGTGATGCCGGCCGGGACGTGCCACGCCCGGGTGATGTCGAGGGGGATGGCCCGCACGGTGAACTCGGCGGGCGACGGCTCGGCGACCTGCGGCCGCTCGCCGATCGTCTGCTGCGGCTGGTACGTGGGCGCGACGCGCGCGGGTTGCGGGACCGGGGCCGGGGCCGGCCCCTCGCGTCCCCCCTGACCGTACTCCGTGACCCGGGGCCCGGGCGGGTTCAAGCGCTGCGGCGGGGCCTCGCGTCGCTCGGTCGGGGCCGAGCTCGGCGGGAGGTAGAGGCCGCCGCCGAGGGTCGGCTCGCCGGAGTAGAGGCGCTTCTGCCGCGACGCCTCGCCGCCGACCCCGAAGCGTGTCTGCTGGAGTCGTCGGCGGCGCTGCTCCTCGGTCTCGTTCGGCGTCGCCACGGAGCTACCCCAGGATGCTGCACCGACCGAGCGTGACGGCGTCGTCCAAGTTCTTCAACGAGTCGCGGGGCGACCCGTTCGCGCGGCTGACGATGCGGTCGAGCTCGACCTCGGGGCAGCTGATGCGCTCGGCGTTCATCACGCCCTGGAGCAGGCCGCGCAGCTCGGCCTCGGGCGTCGGCTGGATGATGAAGTAGCGCGCCCGGGTCGAGAGCGGCGTGCCCTCGAACGCGTCGCGCGCGTTCGTCGTGATGATGAGGAGGTTGTTCCCCACGATGTAGTTCGGGATCTCGGAGTTCGCGCCCTGCGGCTGGAGGAGCGTCTTGAGCCCGGTGATGGTGGGTCCGGCGAGCTTGTCGACGTCGTCGAGGATGAGCACCTTCTTCATCTGGAAACCGGGGACGTGCCCGACCGCCGTCGGCACGGTGCGCAGGAAGTTCTCGATGCGCGTGAACCCGGCCGGGGATGCGAGCACCTGCCCCTGGATCTCGAGGTAGTTGTAGAAGGTCGGGTTGCCCCGCGCGCTCGTCACGGTGTCCGCGTACTCGCCGGGCGCGATGCGGTCGAGCTCCTGCTGCTTCTTGCCGAGGTAGTCGCGGGCGAGCGCCCGGGCGATCGAGGTCTTCCCGAGGCCGCCCCGCGTGCTGACGAAGATGAGGAAGGACGGGATGCGGTCCGTGCGGATCGCCGCCTGGAGCAGCTCGACCACGTCCTCGTTCCCCGTGACCTGGCCGAGCGTGTGCGGCTCGTACTTGACCTCGAGCGACACGTGGCCCATGACGCGTTCCTCCGCCCCGCCCTCGCCGCCGAAGGTCCGCTGCCGGCGCATCGACGCCGCACCGCCGGGCGCGACCGGGGCCGGCGGCGCCCAGCGGTCCATCCCGATCGTGAGCGCGCGTCGGTAGTTCTCGGGAAGTGCGGCCCAGCCGAAGGTCGCGACGCGCGCCGCCGACGGCCCGGTGATGCCGACCGCGGCGAGCGCGACGATGCGGTTCGTCGGGAGGAGGGATTGCCAGCGACGGCGGAGCTCGGTGTCGATGGCGGCTGGGGTCGGCGCGGGGGGCGCCTCCGGGATCGACATCTGCGCGGGCGCCGGGGCCGGCGCCTCGACGGGCGGGGGCACGTAGACCGGGGCGGGCGGCGGCGTGTAGGCGGGTGGGGGCGCCGGGATGAAGTTCGGCATGGTGGCGACCAGGCGCTCGAAGCCGGCGCTCAGGCCCTCCTGGACGCTGGCGCGGAGCTCCTCGCCGAGTCCGCGGATCTCTTCGCGCAGCTCCTCGGTCGGCACGTTGACCTCGATGTGCGGCTGGACGGCGGTGGGGCCGCGGGCGAAGGGTGGGAGGGCCTCGCGACGGTACTGCGGCGGGATGACGTCGACGAAGTCCGGGGCGTAGACACCGATCATGCGCGCCGCGGCCTTGTTAACGTCGGTGAGCCCGATGTCGGCGAACCGCGGGTCCTCGCCGCCCGAGAGCACGTCCGCCGGGTCGAGCGGGTACTCCTCCTTCGGCGCGCTGATGACGGAGACGCCCGGGCGCGGTCCCCGGATGTTGTAGATTCGGATGGATTCGGCGAGGTCGAGGAGCGTCTGCCGGACCATCTCGTGCACGACGGCCCACGTGGCGTCGGGGGATCCAAACGACACGTTGTGGGTCGCGACCAGGGTCAGGAGACGGCGGATCGTGTTGCCCATGCTCTGCGCGGACTGGGTCTTGAACTGCCCGTCGCGGACGTACGCGACGGTCTCCATGCCGATACGGAGAGCCTCTCGCTCGGCGCGAGTCTCGGCCATCTACGTCACCGCGGTCCCGGAGGGGGTTGGACGCGCTTCGCCCGGTACTTGGCGATGAGCGTGTACAGCGAGACGCCGCTGATGATGATGCCCGCGACCAGGCCGACCGCGGCGAGCACGTCGGTCGCGACGGCGAGGTAGGCGACCTTCTTCGGTCGCGGCGGCGGAACGGGCTCGTCGTAGTCGACGGGCGCTTCCTCCGCCGTCATGCGGACCTCCGCAGCTGCATCCACCGGAGGACGAAGAGCGAGTAGTTGTAGCCCCGGGACAGCATCCAGTACCGGACGGCCTTGTCGCCCTTCGATAGGTTGCACCCCTCGCACGCCGGGACCACGTTCGCCGGCGAGTCGAAGCCGCCGCGCGAGAGCGGAATGACGTGGTCGCGCTGGAGGCGCTGGCCCGGGACACGGCAGTAGGCGCACCGGCCGTTGAAGATCTCCTTCGCGCGCCGCCAGGTCGCGCCGGACGTGGTCCCCCGGCGCAGCAGCACGCGCCGGCGCACCTCGCCCACGGAGAAGAGGGGCGGCTCCACGTGGGGCGGAGGGGCGACCCGGCTCTTACTACTTCGGGTTCTGGATCTTCTCCATGACCCGGGCCGCGCCGCGGAGTCCGCGACGGCGGAGCCGGTCGGGGATGCTGGGCGGCGGCTGGATCACGCCGTCGCCCTCGATCTTCGCGTACGCCCGGAAGAACGTGATGAGGTTGAAGACGGTGCTGTTGAACCAGATGCGGCCCTTCGGGGTGTTGAGCACGGCGCCCTTCACGGGGTCGTCGCGTGCGATGTCGGCGAGCATCTGCGCCGGGTTCATGGCCTGCGCGAAGATGTGCGGCCACCAGATGCGGACCACGGTCTGAGCCCACGGACGGACGATCTCGTGGTCGAGCGCCATCCACTCCACGAGGAGGGGGATGACGTCGCGGTCGCTCTCGACGAACGCGCGGAGGTCCTGGACATCGAAGGACTCGAGCCCGGCGCGGAAGAACGTCGCCGCGGTCTCCGGGCTCGGGTCGATGAGCAGGCGAATCCGATCGCCGACGGACCTCGTCCAGAGGTCGGCGGCGAACTTACTCGCTTTGCTCGGCGCCCGCGTCTGGAGATCCTTCGGCTGACTCGGAATCGCCACTCGATGCCTCGGCGGGTGCGGCGGGGGTCTCGGGCGTTGCGGCGGGCGGCGGGTTGGCCCCCGTCTCGTACATCTGCACGGGGTCGACGCCCGTCCGACGGTAGTGCTCAAGACGCGCCGCCTCGAACTGCTCCCGGGTCATGGGAACGCCGCCCGGCCCGACGAACTGGTCGATGTTCGGGTCGAGCGGCGGGAGCTCCGGGACCTCCTCGGCCACCGGCGTCGCGGAGTCCGTGGTCGGCGCGCGGAGCTCGGGGCCCGGCACGGGGCCGGCCGAGGGCTGGATCTGACGCTCGAAGGGAAGCCGCGCTCCCGGAGGCATGATGGTCGAGGGTGGGGGACCCGCGGGGCGCATCGCACGCGGGGGCGGGGTCTGGGGTCGGCCGGGAGGCTGGCCGGCGTAGGCCGGCGCGTAGACGGGCGGACCCTGTCCCGGGGGCGGCATCCGCCCAATCGCGTCGGGGTTGTGCCCCTTGCCCGCGGCGTTGACGCGCGCGAACGCCTCGAGTCCCTTCGACACGGCGCCGGAGAGCTCGTTCGCGAGGTAGGCGATCGTCTCGACGCCGCTCTTCTCCGAACCGGGCGGTGGCGCCTGCGGACGGTTGCGGTTGGCGAGCGCCTCGAGCGCGGTCGCGACGGCGGCGGCCTGGTCGAGGGTCTCCTTGAGCTGCATCGCGGCGGACCCCTGCTGGCCCGGGGTCCCGTTGTGGATCGTCTCGGACAGGGTCTCGATGCGGTCCTCGAGGCCGCGGACCGTGTCGCGGTAGTCGGCGAGGCGCGCCTCGTTGCTCTTCTCCTTGAAGTCGGAGAGGGTCTTGTCCCGCTCCCGGAGCTCCTTCAACAGGTCGTCCTGGACCTTGTCGACGCGGGCGCGCATCTCCTTCTCGTACTCGCGGGCGAACTTGCTGCCGCCCCCGGACTCGTCGTCCCCGGCGATGGTCTTGAGGATCGGCGCCATCATGCGGTAGCGCATCGCCTGTTTCAGGATCGAGTTGAGCTCGAGGTCGTCGCCCTGGTCGTGGGAGCCCTTCGCGCCGATGTGGTCCTCGAGCCGCTCCATCCGCTCGAGCAGCTGGTTCAGGATCGGACTCTCGCCCTGGGCGGAGAGCCCCGGCGGCATGACGCCGCTCGAGAGCGAGCGCATCATGTACATATCGGTCATCTGGTCGAGCATCTCCCGGACCCGCTCGCTCCTCGACCCGGACGCGGGGGCCGGAGCGGTCCCGGAGGCGCCGTTCTTCGGCGCCGCGCGATGCGCGGCGCCGCGCGTCGCGAGGTACTCGTCCAGCGTGAGGCCCGCCTCGTTGGCCTCTCGGATCAGGCGTTTCTTCGCCTCGGGACTCACGTAGATCGGTTCTGCGGCCATGTTTCACCTCAGCCCGGAGGGAGCGCCGGAAGCGGCCCCACGGGTTGAGCGGAAGGGTCCTTTCCGAGGACCAGGATCGACAGCTGCTCCGAGGAGAACGGCCGTCCGGTCATGTTGGCGAGCATCACGAGCTCCATGAGCTCCTGCCGGAGCGTGCGGTGATCCCGTAGCTCCTCGATGAGGAGGTCCTGCTGCTCGACGCGCTGGCGCAGGAAGTGGACCTCGTCGAGGACGGTCTGCCACCCGGCGCGTTCCGTCTCCCAGTACTCCACGCAATCGGTGAGCCACTCGAGGATGTCCTCGTACCCGACCTCTCGGGCGCGCTCGTTGAACTTCCCCCAGGCCCACTCGCCCGTCTTCGACCATACGTCGACGGTCTCCGCCGCCATCGTGGCGGCGGCGTTCCCGACCTCGAGCGCGGCGCGTCCCGCGGCCCGCTTGAACACGGCGGACTTCGCGGGGGCGCCCTGGCCCGGACCGCCCGCTTCCGCCTCGTCCTCGCCGGGTCGGGTGAGGTCGAGGAATCCGTGCATCTGCATCCACTTCACCCGGTCGAAGACGGCGGTTTTGGAGAGGTGGACCCGCCGGCCGATCTCCACGTAGCCGTGACCCTGTTTTCGCAGAGCCAGGATGTCCTTGTCTTTGGCCGAGAGTTTCGTGAGGTCCGGAGGCGTGTCGGGCGCGTTCTCTGCCTCGTGCTCCGCGACCGCTTCCGGGGTCTCTTCCGGCGCGCTCGGGTCGCCCGCCACGACCGGTCCCGAGGCGTTCCGGGGCTTAAGGGCTCTCCACGGTCGAGCGACGTTGGCCCCGCTCGGTTCCGGGGGACCGTTCCAGGTCGTAGCCGGACACACCCGGACGCAACGGGATCGGACGCGCCAGAATCCGGCCGCGGAGGTCCGGAGCGGCCTGGTCCGGGCCCGGAAGGCCACGCGGATCGCGGTCAGGTCAGGGTCGGTCCCGGACGGG
>DATJRX010000034.1:0-17133 GCA_035504395.1 Thermoplasmata archaeon
GAGGCGCGTCTGGCGCGCCCCGGGTAGGTCCGGCCGGAGGGGGAACCCGCTCTTGTCCGTGCCCCCCGTGATGCGGAAGGTGTAGCCCGTCGCGCCCAGGAGCTCGCCGCCGATCGTCTCCCCGATCCGCTTGCCGAGGAAACCGGCCGCCTGCGGATCGCCGACGGTGCGGGCGAGCGAGCGGTCCTTTTCGGAGATGACGAGCTTGTATTCGACCATGAGCGCGCGGAGCGGGGCCGCGCAGTTGGAGGCTATTTAAATAGCTTTGCCGGCCGAGACCGGCGGTGGGCCGCTCGGCCGGGCGAGGCTGGGGAGGCTCGCACCGGTCAGGGCGCAGTCGGCCTCCCCCGAGGTGTGGTTCGTCACCGTGGCCGAGGTGCCGCCCACGGTCGCGTTGAACACGGCGCCCTCCTCGTTCGCTCCCGCAGGCAGCGAGCACGAGGTGTACTCGAGGAACCACTCGGGGCTGGTGGTCAGCACCCCGTAGGTGACGCCGCCCGAAACGCCCCAGAACTCGGTCGCGTTCGGATACGTCGCGAGGAACGCGCTGCCCCCCGCCGCGTTCGCCGCCGCCACGATCTTCGGCGAATCCTGCATCCCGCCGCCGAAGCTGTCGAGGTAGCCAGCGCCCTCGGAGCAGGTCGAGCCGTTCAGCGTCACCAGGGCCGACGCCGAGCCTTGGGCGACCGTTTCGAGGAGCAGGACGTCGGTCGCGTTCTTCAGGACGAACGACCAGAACGCCGCGGTCCCGAGGGCGGCGCTCGCCGGGGTCGCCGGTATCGCCACGTTGCTCGGTTCGCCCGAGATCCAGTGGCTCGTGCAGTTCAGGAACGAGAGGACGGCGGTGAGGTTCGCCGCCGGCTCGAGCACGGCGAACGGCGTCACGAGCGCGGCGCCGAGCACGCCGTACCACGGCCCCCCGGCGACGGACCCCGACTCCGAGGTCGCCACCGCGGACGCCTCGGCGAAGGTCTCGTCCGCCGGGGGGCTCGAGGAGGGCTTGGAGCCGAACGAGAGGACGCCGGCGGCCGCGAGCGCGACGACGATCGCCACGGCGACGACGACCGCTCCGACGACGGGAAGGATCCGGCGACGGTGGGGACGGCCGGCTCCGGCCGGCGTCGGCTGCATGCGGCCGGTACGAGACGGCGGCGGTAGAAAAGGCCCGCCGGCCCGGCGCGGGGTGCCGGCGCGTCCGACGCCTTATGAGGACGGGGCAACGTCGCAACCGGCCAGGGAGCGGATCGGTGGTCGCAACGTCCTCGGCCGTCCTGGCGACGGAGGTCGCGGTGCTCCTCGCCGGGTTCGCCTACGCGTCGGTCTCGGATCTGCGCACGCGCGAGGTCTCCGACCGGCTCTGGCAGCTCCTCGGGGTCATCGGCCTCGTCCTGGGCGCGGTCGCCGTGGCGCCCGGCGGGATCGTCCCGATCGCGCTCTGGACCCTGGTGGGTGCGTTCACCCTCGAGCATGTGTTCGCCTGGGACGAGCTGCTCGGGGAGCGGCGGGAACGCTCGGCCGACCTCATCGAGGCGGTCGTCTATGCAGTCGTGATCCTCCTCGTCGCGTTCGCGACCGTGCGCTACGGTGTCTCCGCGACCGGCGTGCCCTGGGCCGTGATCGCGGTGCTCGTGAGCGTGCTGTTCGCGCGCGCGCTGTTCGAGTTCGGGGTCCTGTACGGCGGCGCCGACGCGAAGGCGCTCATGATCGCCTCCGTGCTGGTGCCGACGTTCACGGCGGTCGTGCTCCCGCTCGGGGCCTCCTTCTCGGTGCTCCTCGAGGTCGTGCCGTTCTCGGTGGATCTCCTCATGGATGCCGCGCTGCTCTCGATCGCGATCCCGCTCGGGCTCGCGGTCCGCAACCTCGTGCGAGGGGAGTTCCGGTTCCCGGACGGTTTCACCGGCTACCAGCTGCCGGTGGAGGAGCTCCCGCGCCGGTACGTCTGGCTCCGGGATCCCCTCGCCGCCGGGGGACGACCTCGCGAGGACCTGGAGACCTCCGAGGAGGATCAGCACGAGCGCGAGCGGATCTCGGCCGAGCTCCGGGCGCGCGGGGTCGCCCGCGTCTGGGTCACGCCGCAGATCCCGTTCCTCGTGCTGATGACCGCCGGCGCCGTGGCCGCGCTGCTCGCCGGGAACCTCGTGCTCGACCTGATCACGCTCGCGTGAGCGGCGGTAGGGACCGATTCGGTCGCGGCGAGGACGCGAAAGCTTTTGTCCGCCGGCCCCGGTCGCTCGACCGAGGAAGGTCGTGCCCCGCCACGCGCGGAACGCGCCGATTCGGGTCCTGATCGCCAAGCCCGGTCTCGACGGTCACGATCGGGGCGCGAAGGTCGTCGCCCGCGCCCTCCGCGACGCGGGAATGGAGGTGATCTACGCGGGTCTCCGTCAGACCCCGGAAGAGATCGTCCGCGCGGCCCTCGAGGAGGACGTCGACCTGATCGGCCTGTCGATCCTCTCCGGCGCCCACATGGCGCTGTTCCCGAAGGTCCTGACGCTGCTCAAGCGCGAGCGGGCGGCCGACATCCCGGTCTTTGCCGGCGGGATCATTCCCGACGAGGACGCCCGGCGCCTGCGCAAGGCGGGGATCCGGGCGATCTTCGGGCCCGGGAGTTCGCTCGAGGAGATCGTCACGACCGCGCGGAAGCTCGCCCGCTCCGCGCAATGACCGGTCCGACGCGCCCGCCTCCCCTCGTCCGGGCGATCGTCGAGCGGGACCGACGGGCGCTCGCGCGGGCGATCTCGCTGATCGAGAACGGCGCTCCGGAGGCGGCGGCGATCGCGCGCGCGATCTATCCCCGGACGGGGCGGATCCCGATCGTCGGGCTCACCGGTCCGCTCGGGGTCGGCAAGTCGAGCCTGATCAACCTGCTCGTGAACCGGCTGAGGGACCTCGACCGCACGGTCGCGGTCATCGCGGTCGATCCGTCGAGCCCCTTCACGGGAGGCTCGGTGCTCGGGGACCGGATCCGGTTCGAGCGCCCCGCGACCGACCCCGGGGTGTTCTTCCGCTCGATGGCGAGCCGCGGCGAGGCCGGCGGGGTCGCCGCCGCGACGCGCGAGGTCGCTCGCCTGATGGAGGCGGCGGGGTTCGACGTGGTCATCGTGGAGACCGTCGGGAGCGGCCAGGTCGACGTCGCCATCCGCGACATCGCGACCACCTCGGTGGTCGTCCTCGTCCCGCACCTGGGCGACGAGGTCCAGACGCTGAAGGCGGGGCTGTTCGAGATCGCGGACGTCTTCTGCGTGAACAAGGCGGACCTTCCGGGCGCCGACCTCGCGCGGCGCGACCTGAAGGAGCTCGTCGGTCTCGGCGCCGGTCGCGCCGGCTGGTCGGCCCCGGTGGTCGCGACCTCGACCCAGCCGGCCGCGGGGATCGAGGAGCTCTGGAACGCCGTCGAGGCCCACGAGCAGTCCCTCGACCGGACCGGGGCCCGGGCGCTCGAAGAGCGACGCCGCCTCGCCGTGGAGATCGTGGAGCGCGTCCGGGAGTTCGTCGGTCGCGCGCTGGCGGCACGCCTCGAGCGCGACCCCGAGCTCAAGCGGCTGCTCGACCGGGTCGTCGCCCGCTCGATCGATCCTCGGAGCGCGGCCGAGCGCCTCGGCCGCCAGGCGACCCGTCGGTAGGCGGGCGATGTCGGCCTCTCTCTACCTCCTGCTCGGCCTCGTGTTCGCCGCCCTCGCGGCGAGCGCCTACTTCGTCTTCGCCTCCTTCCTGTTCGGCGCCGGATACCAGCCGACGCCCCGACGATCGGTCGAGACGATGCTCCGCTTCGCCGAGCTGACCGAGCACGACACTCTCTACGACCTGGGCGCCGGGACCGGCGCGATCGTCTTCCGCGCGGCCCGGGTCTACCGCGCCCGGGTCCTCGCGGTCGAGGTCGAGCCGATCCGGGTGCTCGTCCTGCGCGCGCGCCGGGCGCTCGGCCCGTTCGCGGACCGCATCTCGATCCACTGGGGGGACTTCTTTCGGCTCAGCTTCGTCGACGCCACGGTGGTGACCGCCTTCCTCTGGGGCGGGGCGATGGTGCGGCTCAAGCCGAAGCTCGAGCGCGAGCTCCGGCCGGGGGCGCGGCTCGTGAGCCACGTGCATCCCGTCCCGGGCTGGCGACCCGACGCGCACGATGCCGCGACGGACGTCTACCTGTACCGGTTCCCGCCGCACCCGGAGGCGGCGCCCCGGGCTACGGGTGGTGGCTGAACCAGAGGACGGCGCCGACGGCGAGGACCGCGAGGATCACCAGGAATCCGGCGATCCACCCGTTGTTGGCCCCGCGTCCCTCGGCGTCCATGCGGCCCGCGGTGACGGCGGACACGGTCGGTCGAGCCCCACCCCCGTTTATCCGTCCGCGGCTCCAACCGGGGGACCCTTCAGGGGATCGGCCCGCCGATCCGGCCGGTCATCCCGAGGTAGGTGATCGCGATCCCGACCGCCGCCGCCACGACGAACACGATGACGGTGAACGCCATCGACGGACGGGGTACTTCGTCGGGCACCGCCGGCGCGAACCCTATGGGGGTTCAAGAGCCCGCGGTTCGTTCGCACCCCGGGGGGTCGCCCGGGCGGGTCACTCGGGCGCCGCGGCCGGCGCCTTGGTCGGCTTGCGGGGATGCCGGGCGGCGGGGGTGGGCGCCTCGGGCGGAGCCTCCGCGGGGGTCTCGGGGGCGGTCGCGACGGGGGTCCCGTCCTTCGGAGCCGCCGCCTCGGCCTTCTCGCCCTTCTCCCCCTTTTCTGCCTTCTCGGCGACGGGCGTGACGTACTCCTCGACGAGGCGGATGGTCTGAGGGTGGAGCGTGGTCCGGATGCGGTCGATCACCCGGGGTTTGGTCGCCATCCAGCCGATGTCGAACTTCGAGCGGTCCGGGACCTTGATCGTGATCGTCTTCTCGTGGGTCTCGACGTGGAACTCCGAGCCGCGGCCGTACTGGAGGTCGAGGATCCCGCGGACCTGCTCGGCGGGCTCGGTGATCCGGTCGAGGACCTTGAACGTCCCCTTGACCTTCCGTCCCGAGAACGGAGGATTGAAGTCGACCCGCACGCGCGCGGCGGTGAGCGTGACGACCCGACCCCGCCGGCCCTCGATCGTGAGCACGGTCCCCAGGTCGAGGTGGGCGTCCTCCCGGCGCATCTCGGGCAGGCGCGAGATCTCGTGCATGGAGAACAGCTCGATCAGGTTCGGATCCCGCTCGCCGAAGGCGTCCGCGGGGGCGAACTCCCGAACGATCTCCTCTCCGACCGGGACGCCGGTGAGGGCGGCCTCGATGCCGGCGGGGAAGTACTCGCCCCCGATCACGTGGGGCCGGGGCCCGAACTTCTGCCCCGCCGCGACCGTGACGTTCGCCTGCTGGGCGACCTCCTCGTGCGTCGTGTCGACGAGCTCGGTCCGCCCGCCGCCCTCGGCCCACAGGTCGTACTCGAGATGGACGAGGTCGCCGGTCTTCGTGACCGCGTGCGCGGCGCCTCCCTCCGGTGGCATCGCCCCGCCGAACCGGGTCCTCGGATAAGGTTTTCCGCGCGTCCGAGGGCGCGTGCGTCCGGTCGTCGGCCTTGAGGTCAGCCCGGGGCCCGGGCCCGGACCCGCCGCCAGCGGATCGTGCCGTGGATCAGCGCGAGCGGCTTCATCGTCGCTTCGACGTACCGCAGCGGGTGGCGCACCGGGCGGCGGCGCTCGCCCAGCCGGCCCGATAGCTCGCCGTTCTTCTGCAGCGACATCGCCATCGCGACCAGGTAGCGGTAGCGCTTGCGCGCCCACCGTCCGAAGCTCGTCTCGTCGCTCTTGTCGTGGTAGACCCAGGCGTCGGGGACGAACAGGCCGCGGCCCCCGGCCCGGACCGCCCGCACCTCGAGGTCATGGTCCTCCGCGAACGGGATCCGGGGGTCGAAGCCGAGGGCGCGCAGATCCTCGGCGCGCCACGCGGAGTTCTGGAGTGGGACGTACGTCACGCGGCGCGGGACCAGGTCCTCGTAGATCGAGGCCTCGAGGAGGTCGGAGTAGCGCTCGTACGAGGAGACGGGCGCGCGGGTCGGACGCGTCGGTCCCGCCGTGAACGTCGCGCGTCCTTCCTCGATCGGCGCCACCAGGCGCGCGAGCCACTCCGGAGGGGCCCGCTCGTCGGAATCGAGGAAGGCGACCGTCTCCTCCCGGATCATCGCGAGCGAGCCGGCCCGAGCGTCGACCACGCCTCCGGGGAACCGGACGAGCTCGATCGGGAGCTCCGGCAGCCGGGCTCGCGCGGCCGCGAGCAGGTCGTCCGGCGTCGCCGTGGACGCCGCGACGAACACCCGGTCGGGTCGCCGGGATTGGGACCCGAGCGAGGCAAGGGCGTCGAGGAGCCGGCAGTCGTCGCGGACGGCGATCTCCACGCAGACCGTTCCCATGGTGCTTCGGGCGCCACCGGCCGAGCGGTTCCCTGCGGTACGAGAGGGTCGCCACTCCTTAATCTCGCGGCTCGGTTCGGCCGCCGTGCGCGTCGTCCTGATCGGCGGGGGCGTGTTCCCGATCCCACCCCCCGGATACGGGGGCACCGAGCGGTTCATCGCCGACCTCCGCGGAGCGTTGATCGCCGCGGGCCACGAGGCGATCGTCGTCAACCAGGTCCGCAAGGGCCGCCAGCGCGACGAGTACCCGTTCGCGTGGCGCCTCCCGGCCTTGCTCCGCGGTCTGTCCTACGACGTCCTGCACGCCAACTCGCCCGTCGTCGGCAATCGCCTCGCCGGCCGGGGCCTTCCCTACGTCTACACCTCCCACTCCCGGCATTGGTACTTTCGGGAGCAGTGGTCGCACCGATGGGGGTACTGGCTCGAGCGGCGCGCGGTGCGGCGCGCGGCCGCCCCCATCGCGCTCACCGCCCGGCTCGCCCGCACGATGGCGGAGACCGTCGGGCCGACCCGGCGCCCGGTCGAGGTGATCCCGTTCGGCGTGGACCTCGCCCGGTTCCGACCGGACTGGGCCGCCCGCACCGGGGTCCGAGCCCTCGGGGTCGGCGTCGTCGCCCCGTTCAAGCGCTGGGAGATCGCCGCGACGGCGCTCGCGGGAACCGGAGTCACGCTCACGATCGCCGGCCCGACGCCGGATCCGGCGTACGCCGCCCGCCTGCGCGGCTTGGGCCCCCACGTCACCCTGACCGGCGAGGTCTCGGGAGACGAGCTCGCGCGACAGTTCGCGGTGAGCGACCTCCTCGTGCATCCGAGCGCGGTGGAGCTGCTCCCCGGGGCGGTGGTCCAGGCGTTGGCCGCCGGTCTGCCGGTCCTGGGCGGTCCCCCGCTGGAGGGCCTCGTGGATGCGGGCCGGACGGGCTGGATCTCCGACGATCGCGATCCGACGGCGCTCGTCCAGCAGATCCGGGGGCGGGTCATCGAGCTCGCGGCCGACCCCGGGCTGCGGCGACGGATGGGGGACGCGGCACGGGCCGAGGCGGAGACCCGCTTCTCCTGGCCGTCGGTCGTCGATCGGTACGTGGCCGTGTACCGGGCGGTCGCGGCCGGCGCCGGCTAGCGAGGGGTCAGGCGCGGCGGCGGGCGGCCTGCATCTCCGCGATCGTCCGGTCGATCGCCTCGTCGCTCGAGCACCGGGGCGACCACCCCAACCGCGCGATCCGATCGATCGCGAGCAGCTGGACCGGGACATCGCCCGTCCACCCGCGCGAGCCGCCGGTGTACTCGATGCGGGCGCGGCCCCCGTGGGCCGCCACGACCTTCTCCGCGATCGCGCGCACGCTGGTCCGGTCGCGCGTGCCGAGGTTGAACGTGTTCACCGGCTCGTGCGCCCGATCGACGGCCAGCAGCATGCCCTCGACGCAGTCCTCGGTGCGGAGGTAGCTCTTCGCCTGCTGGCCGTCCCCGAGCACCTCGAGCCGGCTCGGGTCTCGCGCGAGCTTCTCGAAGAAGTCGAAGAGGACGCCGTGGGTCATGCCGGGCCCGATGATGTTCGCGAAGCGGAACAGGTGCGTCGTGAGGCCGTAGCTGTACGCGTAGGCGCTGAACAACCCCTCGACCGCGAGCTTCGAAGCCGCGTAGAACGACTGCGGCTCGAGCGGCCCGTACTCCTCGGGGGTCGGGAGGGTCTTCGCCCAGCCGTAGACCACGCTCGAGGACGAGAAGCGGGCCTCGGGGACGTCCTGCTTGCGGATCTCCTCGAGCAGCATCGCGGATGCGACCGTCCCCTCCTCGAGGTCGACGCGGGGCCCGGTCGTGCCCTTGCGGATGTCCGTGTTCGCGGCCAGGTGCCAGACGGCCCGTGCGCCCTCGAGGACGGACGAGTACTCGGCCGGCCGCTTGAGATCGGCGACCGTGAGCGTGAGCCGCGGCCCGTCGAGCGGCGGCAGGTGCTCGCGCCGGCCGCTCGAGAGGTTGTCGATCACGCGCACGGTGGCGCCCTGCTGCAGCAGCGCGCGGACGAGGACCGAGCCGACGGCGCCGGCGCCACCGGTCACGACCACCGGGCCCGAGGTGCGAGCGGACGACATGCGCGGCGGCCGACCACTCAGGGAAGCATATATAAACGAACGGCCGCCTAAACTCGACGGCCAACGGCCCGGTGCGCCGGACCGTTCCCTGATCGATGCGAACCTACGTCCGGATGACCTTCCACTCCGAAGGTGCGGATCCGCCCCGGATCATGGAGATCATGCGCCAACTCGGGTTCGAGGAGTCGATGGGGATGCACGACTTCGTCTACAAGTGGAAGGACCGGGCGACGCTCGACAACGTCATCCGGCTCGTCGCCGACATGCACGCCCGACTCAAGGGAATGGACGTCAACTACGAGATCACCACGATCTCCTGATCCCGATCACATTAGATGCCGCAGCAGGACCTGGACCGGCTCGAGCGCTCGCTCCTCCTGCATCTGCTCGAGCACCGGGGCCAGCAGATCCGGTTCGAGGCGGACCAGTGGACGACCGAGTTCGGGATCGCGCGGAAGTTCTCGCACGAGGACCCCGCGGCGCTGAAGAACGCGCTGCGCTCCCTCGAGATGTCCCGGATGGTCTTCCGCCGGACCCAGTACGTGGTCGGCTACTCGGAACCGAAGCACGTCTTCTCGCTCACGCCGAGCGGCCACCGCAAGGCGCTCGAGCAGCTGCGGAGTGGCGGGGAGGACGGTCCCTCGGCGGACGCGGCCGGGCCGGAGCCGGAGGTTCCGGCGAGCGCCCACGCGCGAGACCGGCACCCGAACTCCTAGTCGGCTCATGACGGTCCTCGAAGGCGCGACGGTGCGCCTCCGGCCCGCGGATCCCTCGGAGTATGCGGTCCTGTTCGGATGGTCGAACGACCCCGAGATCGTCGCCCCGTACGACCGGTTCGCGACGGACACCCTCGAATCGTTCGTGGCCTCCCTCGAGGGCGCCTCCGACGACCCCGCGTCGCTCGCCCCCCGGTTCGTCGTGGAGCGCCGGGACATCGCGGGGCCGATCGGCTTCGTCGGGTACTACCGGGCCCACCCGGTGCTCGAGTACCTTGACGTGTGGTACGTCCTCGGGGACCGCGCCGCTCGCGGGAAGGGGTACGGCACGGAGGCGGTCGGGCTGTTGATCGACCATCTGTACGCGGTGACGCAGCTCGACCGCATCGGCGCCACCTGCGACGTCGAGAACGTCGCGTCGTTCCGGCTGCTCGAGGGGCTCGGCCTCCGGCGGGAGGGGACGCTGCGCTCGGCCCTCTTCCATCACGGCCGCTGGCACGACGTCTTCGTCTACGGCGTTACCCGGTCGGAGTGGCTCGCCCGTCGTCCGCGAGCGTGAACGCGACGCGCATCGCGCCGTCGGGCAGCGGAGCGAGCGGGCGGAGCTCGATCGCCCCGATCTCCGCGGTCGAGCGGACGTGGGTCCCCCCGCACGGGCATGCATCCCACTCCTCGATCATCACCACGCGGACCGGATCGACCTGCGGCGGAAGCGGGACGAGCCCGCTCCGTCCGGCGAACGGGTTCGCGTCCCACTCTCCGCGGGGCACCGCCCGGATCGAGACCGGCCGGGGTCGCGCGAGCGCCTCGGCGAGGTCCTCCGCGAGGGGACCGAGCAGCGCGGGAGGCACGGGGCGCTCGAGGTCGATCGTCGCCCCGCTCCCACCGAGGAGGGCCCGCCGGGTCCGGACCCCGGTCCGGGCGAAGACACGGGCGCTGAGGAAGTGCTGGGCTGTGTGCAGCCGCATGTGGCGATAGCGTCGAGCCCAGTCGATCGAGCCCTCGACCTCGGCCCCCACGACGAAGGCCACGTCGGCCCCCCCACGGGCCCGGATCCGGTGGATCGCCGCCGGGCCGGATTTCGTCACATCGACCACGTCGACCGTTCGATCGGGGCCGACCCTCAGCGTGCCGTGGTCGGCCGGCTGCCCTCCGCCCACCGGGTAGAAGTACGTGCGGTCGAGCACCAGGCCGCCGGGCGGCCGGGCGGTGATGCGGGCGCGGAACTCGCGCACGTACGCGGACGGCAGGTCGGCCAGGTAGGCGAGCTCGGTCATCGGGTCCCTCTCCCGTCCGGCGAGGTTTTCATCGGCGGTGGCCCATCAAGCCGGCAAGCTCTTTTAAGGGGGGCGATGTGTCGCGCGCCGAGGCTTCGAGATGTTCAAGCTCCGCGTCAAGATGGAGAACCTCCGCGAGGTCGTCGAGGTCGTCTCCACCCTGGTCAGCGAGGTCAAGCTCGGGATCTCGAAGGACGGGCTCGAGGCGAAGGCCGTCGACCCGTCGCATGTCGCGATGCTGGTCCTCAAGCTGCAGAAGGCGGTCTTCGAGGAGTTCACGGGCGAACCCACGGAGCTCGGGGTCGACATCGAGAAGCTGAAGGAGGTCCTCCGGCTCTCGAAACCGGGGGACGTCATCGACCTCCAGTTCGACGGCAAGAACCGCCTGGTCGCCTCGCTCGGGCGCGTGACGCGACAGATGGCCGTGGTCGACCCGGCCGGCATCACGGACCCGAAGGTGCCGAACGTCAATCCGCCCGCGAGCGTGACGGTGAAGACCGAGGATCTCCGTCAGGGGATCCGGGGGAGCGAGAGCTTCACCGACCACGTGACCCTCACGCTTGACCCGGAAGCGTTCACGATGCACTCCGAGGGCGAGACGGACCGGCTCGACCTCCGCATCCCGAAGGAGAACCTGACGAAGCTCGAGGTGAAGGAGCCGGTCAAGAGCATGTACCCGCTCGATTTCTTCTCGGCGATGGTCAAATCGATCGCCGCGGAGGAGACGACGCTCCACGTGGGGAACGAGTACCCGTTGAAGATCGAGTTCGCGATGGGCGGGGGCCGCGGCGACGGCCGCTACCTGCTCGCCCCGCGCGTCGAAGAGGACTGAGCGGGCCGATCGCGCCCCCGGGTCCCGAGCCGTCGCCGAGGTCGAACGACCGTGGCCGACCCTCCCCCGCACGCGGTCGCGATCGTCTCCGCCGTCCGCACGCCGATCGGCCGATTCGGCGGGTCGCTCCGGTCGGTCCCCGCGACCGCCCTGGGAACGCTCGCCACGCGCGCCGCGCTCGAGCGGGCCGGATGGGCGCCGGCCGAGGTCGAGGAGGTCCTGTTCGGCCAGGCGATCCAGGCCGGCGCCGGCCAGAACCCCGCCCGCCAGGTGCTCCGGGGCGCCGGCATCCCCGACGCGGTCGGGGCGGCGACGATCAACATGGTCTGCGGATCGGGCATGAAGGCGATCCAGCTCGGCTTCTCGGCCGTCCGGTCCGGGGAGTTCGACCGGGTCGTCGTCGGCGCGATGGAGAGCATGTCGAACGCGCCGTACCTGCTCCCCGGGGCGATGCGCTGGGGGAGCCTTCCCGGACCCCACACGCTCGACGACGGGATGCAACGGGACGCGCTCATCGACGCCTACGAGGAGCACGAGATCATGGGGCTCACCGGGGAGCGGGTCGCGAAGAAGTTCGGCCTCTCCCGCGCCGACGTCGACGCCTACGGCCTCCGCAGCCACCTCAGGGCGTCCCGCGCGGTCGCGGGCGGCACGTTCGCGCCCGAGCTCGTGCCCGTCCCCGAGCGCCTCACGCCCGGGGGCCACGGACTGGATCACGACGAGGCGCCCCGGGCGGACACCACCCTCGAGAAGCTCGCGCGCCTGCCGCCGGCGTTCGCGCCGGACGGGATCCTGACCGCCGGGAACTCCTCCAAGCTGTCCGACGGCGCGGCCGCGCTTACGCTCGCGAGCGCGCGGGAGGTCCGCGATAAGGGGTACCGTCCCCTCGCATGGGTCCATTCGATCGCCGAGAGCGGCGTTCACCCGCGCGATGTCATGGAGTCGCCGATCCCCACCGTGAAGAAGCACCTCGCGCGGACCGGCCTCGCCCCGGGCGACTTCGCCCGGGTCGAGCACAACGAGGCCTACGCCTCGGCGTCGATCGCCGTGCAACGGACGTTCGGCTTCACCGAGGAGCAGTTCAACGTCCACGGGGGCGCCGTGGCGCTCGGTCATCCGATCGGGGCGAGCGGGGCCCGCATCGTGGTCACGCTCGTCCACGAGCTCGCGCGCTCCCGGACCGAGCTCGGTCTCGCCACGCTGTGCATGGGCGGCGGCAACGGCCTCAGCGTCGCGGTCGACCGCGTCGGCCTCTAGAGCAGCGCGAGCCCGGTCCTCAGCTCGATCGCCCGGAACGCACGGCGGGCCCGCATCCGCTCGGCCGCGCCCATCCGGGCGCTCGACCGGCCCTCCTCTTCGTCGCACCATTCGTGCAGGCGCACGAGCGCCCGGTCCGACGCGAGCCCGTCGGCGAGGTCCCGCCGGACGTGCTCGGAGAGACGCTCGGCGCGCAGGCCCTCCCCGGCCGCCCCCCCGCCCGCCAGTCGTTCGCGGACGCTCGCCCGGACGTGCCGATACTCCTCGGCGCATCGGCCGAGGTCGTCCGGGTCCCATCCGAGGCGGCGCTCGAGCGGCTCGGAGAGCAGATACCACCGCAGGGCCGACGGCTCGGTGTCGCGGAGGACGGACCGGATCGTGACCAGGTTCCCGATCGACTTCGACATCTTCCGGCCGTCGGCGAGGACGAACGCGGTGTGGAGGAACGTCCTCGAGAAGCGGGTTCGGTCGAGCGCGAGGGCGATCTCGTTCTCGGCGTAGTGGTGGGGGAAGATCAGGTCGAGCCCACCGCCGTGGAGGTCGACGGGGAGCCCCAGGTACCGGGTCGCCATCGTGTAGCATTCGAGGTGCCACCCGGGGATGCCCGGGCCCCACGGGCTCGGCCACGAGGCCTTGGGCCGGTCCTGCCGCCGCCAGATCATGAACGCGCCCGAGCGGTCGGGCCGCGCGGGGAATGGGTGGCCCGGCTCGGCGACCGCGTGCGCCGCGAGCTGGCGGTCCGTGGGAAAGTTCGCGCCCGGGCGACGGATCGGGGGCGTGTAGATCCACTCGTCGCCCTCCCGGGCGACGCGGCCGGTGCGCTCGAGCCGCTGGACGACCCGGATCATGCTCGGGACGAAGTCGCTCGCCCGGGGGATCGCGTGGGGCCTCCGGATGCCGAGGGCCGCGAGGTCCTGGAGGAACGCGCGCTCCTCCCGTCGGGCGAGCGCGCGCCACCCGATCCCGAGCTGGGCGGCCCGGGCGTCGACCTTGTCCTCGAAGTCGGTGATGTTCATCACGTGACGGACCGGTTGGCCCTCGGTCTCGAGGAATCTCCGGGCGAGGTCGAAGTAGAGGTAGGTGCGGGCATGGCCGACATGCGCCGAGTCGTAGACCGTGGGGCCGCAGACGTACATCGCGACGGGGCGTCCCCGGCGGTGCGGGACGACCTGGCGACGGCCCGTGAGGGTGTCCGTCACGCTCAGGTCCATCGACACCGGTCGGCGCCGGGCGGGGCATAACGGTTTGGGGGCGCGTTCCCCCGCGGGAACCTCCGGTGTCGCTATCTTGATGTGGAGCGCCCCCGTGACGCCGAGGGAACGGGGGTCCTCGTGGAGACGCTCTTCCTCCTGGTCGAGCTCGAGATCGGGCGCCTCGACGAGGTGCTGCGTCGCATCCGGACCGTGCCGGGCGTCGCGGAGGTTCAGGCGGTCACGGGGCCGTTCGATCTGATCGTCAAGGTCCAGGCCTCCCAGATCAACGAGGCCCTCGACACGGTGGTCCACCGGATCCGCACGATCCCCGGGATCAAGTCGACCGAGACCCTGGTCACGGTCGCCGGGCCCTGAGCCCCGCGTCGGCCTATATACGCGGCGCGCGCATGCGCGCGTCATGGTCGCGATCGGAGACGCGGCGCCGGATTTCCAGGCACCGAACCAGGACGGGACCCCGTTCCGGCTGTCGTCGCTCAAGGGCGGACCCGTCGTCCTCTACTTCTACCCGAAGGCGGACACGCCGGGCTGCACGATCGAGGCGAAGGGATTCCGCGACGTCTACGGCGACTTCCGCGCGCAGCGGGTCCAGGTGATCGGCGTCAGCACCGACGATTGCCCCGATCAGAAGTCGTTCCAGTCGAAGTACGGCCTGCCGTTCCCGCTGATCGCGGACCACGACAAGGCGGTCGCGACCGCCTACGGGGTGCTCGGACCGCACGGCAACGCCCGACGCGTCACCTTCCTGATCGACCCGTCGGGGAAGGTCGTGGAGGTCGTCGACGGCGCGCCGCCCGACCAGCACGTCGCCCGAGCCCGCGCGCGCTTCCTCACGAAGTAGGCGGCGCGTCGGCCGCGGCGCCGGGGGGCCCGCCGGCGGCGGGATCGGTCGGCGCGGGGCGCGGGGTCTTCGGCCGGCGGCCGCTCAGGCTCCACACGCGCTCGCCGAGGAGCTGGAGCGAGGCGGGAACGAGGTAGGTCCGAACGACCATCGCGTCGAGGATCACGGCGACGGCGACGGAGAAGCCGATCGCGCGGATCAGCGTGAACTCTCCGACCAGGAGCGCGGCGAACGCGCTCGCGAGGATCACCGCCGCCGCGGTGATGATCCCGCCCGTGCGGCCGACCGCCTCGACCGCCGCGTCGCCCGACGACCGGCCGCGGATCCGCTCCTCCCGCACGCGGGTGAGCAGGAAGATGTTGTAGTCGATGCCGAGGCCGAGGACGAGGATGAACAGGATCGTCCGCACGTAGAAGAACAGCGGGAACCCGAGCAGCTGCTGGAACACGAGGTAGGTGATCGCCCACGCCCAGCTGATCGAGATCCCGATGGTCGCGATCGCCATGAGCGCGATGATCCACGAGCGCAGGACGACCAGGAGCACGATCAGGAGGCCGATGCTCACGGCGAGCACGAGGTACTCGGTCGCCTGGTTCGTCTCGTTGGCGAGGTCGTTGATCGTCGGCGCGCCGCCGCCGAACGACATCTGCCGGACCTCCGGATGTGCGGCGGCGTAGTTCGAGAACTCGGTGTGCACGGCGTTGACCGCGTTCACCGCGCCGAGCGAGAGCCCGGTGTCCGAGGGCTGGAGGTCGATGAGCGCGGTCCGGCCGTCGGTGCCGACGAACCCGCCGAGCACCCCCAGGAGGTTCGCCTGGGTCGCCGACGGGAGGGTCGGGAGCGCGAGCCATTCCGACAGCGAGGCGCCCGCGGGACCGATCGCGGACGTGACTCCCGCGATCCCGGCGGTCGAATTCGCGAGGGCGGTGAGCGCGGCGAGGTCGGTGAACTCGGTCGCGTTCGTCTGGTTCCCGATCACGAGCGGCGACGCGAAGGTGACGAGGGCGAAGGACGGGACCGCGAAGCCGGGGCCGAAGTGGTCGCCGAGCTCGTTCAGGCCGTCGGTCGCGCCGTGGCCGCTCGGGAGCTGCTGGTAGAAGTCGTAGGAGAGCGGGACGGTGAGCGCGAGGAGGATCAGCGGGATCGAAACGAGCAGGATCACGCCGACCGTGGTCCCCGCGCGGCGCTGCGTCCAGCGGCCGGCCCGGTAGAAGTACGTCCGCTCGGAGCGGATCCGCTCGGCGGCGACCGCGGCCCGTCGGCGGAACCGTTCGCCCGAGTTCGGCCAGAAGATGCGTGGGCCGAGCAGCTTGAGGCACGCCGGGACCATCGTGAGCGAGACCAGGACCGTGATCAGGATCGCGAGCGAGAGGACGGCGCCCCACTGGGCGAGGAGCGCGACCCCGCTGAAGGTCAGGGCGAGCGTGGCGATGATCGCGGTCGATCCGCTCGTCGCGACCGACTGCCCGGCCCAGGACAAGGACGCGACGATCGCCTCGTCGGAGCTCCGGCCGTGGACGAGCTCCTCCCGGTACCGGGCGACCATGAAGATCGAGTAGTCGGTCCCGACCCCGAGCACGAACACCTCCTCGAGCGTGAGCGCCGTCGAGTCCACGTGCTGCCAGAGGGTGCCGACGAGGACCGTGCCCGCGAGCCCGAGCACGAGCGCGATCCCGAGGATCCCGAACGTCACCATCGGGGTCGTCGGGCTGCGGAAGTAGAGCATCGAGATGATCAGAAGGAGGCCGACGGTGAGCGGCAGCACGAGGTCGATCGAGGAGTTGACCGCGGTCTGCGTCAGGAGGTCGAGCGGCGCCGGACCGGTCTGGTAGTACGCGATCGTCCCGGTCGCATCCGACGCCTTCACCACCCCTGGAACGAGGCCGTCGATCGTCCCGAGGTCGGCGTAGACGGGAGAACCGCCGGAGGCGTTCGTGTAGTCGTCCGCGACCGAGAACGATACCTGCACCACCTGGGCGGTGCCCGAGGCGTCGACGAACGACGTACGGATCGCGTACGGGACCGGGAGCGGTTCGTTCCACAGGGTCGTACCCGCGACCAGGGAGCTCGCGAACCCCGCGAGATCGGCCTCCGTCGGCGCCAGGCCGGGGAACGCCGTCCAGACGGAGTTCACCCACGCGCCGGGCAGGCCGGAGCCCGCTCCCAGGACACCGGCGGCCGCAGCGCGGACGCTCGGCCACGCCGTGAAGTTCTCGGTCCCGAGGGTCCCGAGCGCGGCGCGCGCGAGCGGCTGGCCCGCGGCCGGCACTAGGCTCGGGATGAGCCCGGCCTCGGTGGCTCTCGCGACCGCGTCGGCGCAGCCCCCCAGGGGCGACGCCGTCCAGCACGCGGTGGTGTTGTTGAACCCGGCCGCGCCGCCGTCGCCGTAGTAGAACGCGTCGAGGACCTGCCGAGCCGTCGCGTTCGTGATCTGGCCGTAGGCGCTCCGGTACGCCGGGTAGTTCGCGGACGGCGGCGGGGTCCCGCCCCCGATCGTGGCGTTCCACGCCGTGAGGAACGCCGCGGGCGGGCCCCAG
>DATJRX010000035.1:0-10742 GCA_035504395.1 Thermoplasmata archaeon
GGAGGAAGTCGAGTCGCATCACTTTCCCATCGCGGGCCCGTCGGAAGAGCCGGCGTGTGAGAAAGACCTCAGAGGCTCGCCGAGCTGCAGCCCGTGCTCCCGACGAGCGGCGGACGGCCGCGTACGCCGCCAACCCACGCATCGTGAGCAAGGTCTCCATGAAAGACGAGACCCGCGCAGCCGGATCCCGATCGCAGTTCCAACCGCCGTCGGGCCACTGCCACCGAACGATCAGATCCGCGACGTGGCGCGTTCGGGCGTCGTTCACTCCGAGCCGCGAGGCATAGAGGAGAGCGTTTCCGTGGATGGAGGCGCAGCGTCGGGGACGCCCGCGGATCACCACCACGCCGTCCCGCGCGATGGTCGAGCCGGTTCCGTCGTCCGGGAGCAGACGGTCGTACCGATCCTGGGTCCAGTAGGCCAGGGTCCGGTTCAGCGCCGGCTCGAGCGCCGGATCGTGTGCGGGGTAGCCGATGTCCGCGAGCGACGCCAGCGCCCAGTGGAGGCCCTGCCAGTAGTGGTAGATGCCGCGCGATGTTCCGTCGCGCAGCGGCGACGCCTGGTGCGTGAGGAGCCGGCGGGCACGGCGCGAGGTTCGGACCTCCTCCTCGAGTCTACTTGCTCGAAGGTCGGCCGGCTCTTCCCCGAGGACGCGGACCCGGGTTCGCCACCGGATCGATGGCTCGGGCGAGCGAAGCAGCCGCTGAACTTCCGCGCGCCGACGACTCGCGCTCACGGGATCGAGCGCAGTAACCGAGAGGCTGTAATGTAGCTTGCAGCCACCGACTTCGACGACCGTATACGGAGTGGCGCCTACCGTTCGCCGTATCGCTCCATGGCCGCTCCCACCGCTCAGGGCAGGTCGATCTACGCGGACCCCGCCCTTCCGTCGACCTCGATCTACACGCTGGAGCCGCGCCCCCGCGCCGCGGCCGCGCTGGTGGGTGTCGGGGCGCTCTTCGTGGTGATCGAGTCCTTCGTCCTGCTCGTCGCGGGCGTATTCATCTCAACGCAGGACCTCGGAGTGTACGGCGGGGCGCTCGTCACTGCGGGGATCCTCGACGCGGTCGTGGGGGTCCTCATGTTCGGGGTCTCTTTGTTGATCTACGCGGAACCCCACCACCACGTCGCCAACGGGCTGTTCGCCGTCATCCTCGTCTTCCTCAGCTTCCTGGTCGGGTTCGGCGGCTTCTTCATCGGCGGCATCCTCGCGCTGGTCGGCGGCCTGATCGCGATATTCTGGACGGCCCCGGTGCTGGGCGTCGTGGCAGTGGCCCCCCGTTCCAACGGGTCGAAGCCGCGCTGACCGACCCGCGCGTCCCGACGCGGGGGTCCGTTAGGGTCCCGGGCCGACGATCGACAGCGTGCCCCCGATGTAGTTGCTCACCCAGAGCAATCGTGAGGCGGAGTCGTACGCGAGCCCGGCTGGTCCGAGCCCGACGTTGATGTTCGCGACGACGGCGTCGCTGCTGAGGGAAATCTCGGTCACATTGTTCGTGAGAGTGTTGCCCACGAACACGGCGCCCGCCGACGGCGCGATCGCGACGACCTCGGGTTGTCCCCCGACCGTGACGTTGGTCACTAGGGCATCGGTGAGGCCGTCGAGCACGGTCACGCTATCGTTTCCCGCGTCGGCGACATAGAGGTCACCGGTCGCCCCATCGTACGCGATCCCCTCGGGGCTCGCAGAGTACCCCAGAAGGACATCGGCGACCTGCGTGCCGGTCTTGGCATCGTAGACGCTCACCGTTCCGGAGAGTTCGTTGGTGACGAAGACCTCGTCGTTCGAGGCGTCGAACGCCACGCCGGTGGGGAGGGCGTCCGTCGCGAGGTAGTTCACGATTGTATCCGTCGCCGCCGACACGACGGCCACGAGGTTGTACGAGGAGACCGCGACGAACATCTCCTTCTGCGCGGGATCGTAGGCGATCCCGACGGGGGATGCGTAGTAGGGAAGGCCAATCGTCGCCACGACCGTGTCGGTGGCGCCGTCGATCACGGTGATGTTCGAGGTGAACTCGTCGGTGACGAACATCTCGTCGAGTGCGGGATCATACGCCAGACCGGTAGGAGTGCCGTTCACCGGGATCGAGGCCGCCACCCGGTCGGTCGACATCGAGACGACCGTCACGTTGCCCGAGTTCGCCACGAAGAGCGTTCCGTCCGTGGGGTCGACCGCCGAGGCCTGCGGGCCGTAGCCCAGCGTCACCGTGGCCACCACGGCGTTCGCCGTGTTCGAGTACACGCTCACGTTGTCGGTGCCGGTGTTGACGATGTACATTTCGCCGAGCCGAGGGACGTACGCGCCGCCCCACGGGTTCTCCCCGACGGGAAGAGAACCGACCGACGCGAGCGAGGGCACCGACACGATCGTCATGTTGGCCGTATAGTAGGCCGAGACGAACATCTCCTGCGTCGCGGGATCGTAGATGATCCCTCCGGGCGACACTCCCGTGGGAATCGTCGCCACGACCCTGTGGTGTGCGCCCGAGATGACGGTCACGTCGTTCGAGTCCTCGTTGGACACGAAGACCTCGTTCGTCGCCGGATCGTACTCCGGGCACACCGGACCGACGCCGACCGGCACATTGGCGACGACCGAGTTCGTGCGGTCCGAGATGACGCTGACGTTGTCGGTGAGGTCGTTGACGACGTAGATTTGACTCGTCCGCGCGTCGTAGGCGAGCCCGAACGCAAGGGAGCCCACGGGGATGGTCGCGACCCAAGCGTAGGTGGAGGCGGCATAGACGCTGACCTCGCTGGTGCCGAAGAACCCGAACGGCGAAAAGTCGACGAACATCTCGCCGAGGCGGCTGTCGTAGGCGATGCCGTAGGGCTGCGGCCCCACGGAGACCGTCCGCACCACGTGATTCGTCGCCGCGTTGATGACCGCGATCGTGCCGGCCGACGTGCTCGTGGCCCACACCTGGTTCTGGACGGGGTCGTAAGCCAGGAACAAGGCGGTTTCACCCACGGGGATCGAGGCGGTTTCCCGGTTCGTGACGGTCGAAACGGCGCTGACGGTCCCGGAGTCCAGGTTGGCGGTATAGACCTCCCGGTTGACCGGATCGTATACCGCCGTGTAGGGGCCCACACCGTTCGGGAGCGCTGCGTTCCCGACCCGGAGCTGATCGCGAAGGAGCTCCAACGTGTCGAGCAGCGCGTACGGGCGGACCGGGGCCGTGGTCGAGCCCATCACGGGCCCTGGACGAGCGGAGTGCTGGGACGGGGCGGCCGTGGCGACCGTTGGCACCGCCAGCACCATCACGCAGGCCACGACGATGCCGAGCACGGCCCGGTACCGCATCGGTCCTCCGGGAGGGTCCGCCCGAGCCCGTGCTAGTACATAACATGGGCCAACATTCCCGCGACCCTCAGGGAGCTTCACCCTCACGGGCGGTCGGTACGGCGCTCCCGAGTCGCCCGCCCCGTCTCGCAGAACGCGTGGGTCACTCGCCGATGGGTGCGCCTGCGGGCTGGCGCGCCCGGGGCGAAGCATACCCCCGCCCGATGCCGTAGATGCTCACGAGCACGAGCGCGACCCCCGCGAGTTGGACGTAGGTCAGGCGCTCCCCCAGGAAAGCGGCGGAGACCGCGAGCGCGACCACGGGGACCAGGAACACGTACGCGCTGAGGGTGGAGGCGCGCGTGCGGCCCAGCAGCGTGAACCAGATGGAGTAGGCGAGCGCGGTGCCCATGAGCCCCATCCAGACCACCGACGCGGCCAGCGCCGGGGTGGGACTGGGGAGCGGGAACGGCCCGGCGATCGTGGTGGCCACGAGCAACCCGGCCGTCCCGCCCACCAACTGAAAGGCGTTCGCTTCGAGCATTTCGGTGCGCGCGAACCGCCGTTGGAAGAGGACCGTCCCGATCGCCCAGGAGATGGCGGACAGAAGGAGCGCGATCCCCGCCAGGAGCGAGACCGAATGCGACCCCACGATCCCGACCTGCGAGATCAGGGCGACCCCGCCGAATCCGACCGCGACGGAGGCCCACTGGCCGCGCGCGAGCCGGTGGGAGAGGATCGGATACGAAAGGATCGACACCCAAAGGGGAAAGGTGTAGATCAGGACGGCCGCCAGCCCCGGGGTGACGAAGCGGGCGGCCCAGAACCAGAGTCCGAAGAAGAGCGCCGTGTTCGGCAGACCGAGGAGGACCGCGTCGCGCCGTCCGCGCCGATCCAGGGTGCCCCATCCACGGCGCACCGTCACGATGCCGAGGGTCGTGATCGCGCCGAGACCGGCGCGCAGGGCCGCCAGCCACAGCGGCGACGCGGAGGTCAGTCCGAGGTTGACGAACGGATAGTTCAGTCCCCAGAACGTCACCAGGAGGAGGAACGCGGCCCGGGTGGTCCATGACCAGCCGTTGTCCGGCATCCGGACGGGCGACGGACCGCCCCGCATAGAGGTTGCGCGAGAGGTCGGGAGCGGCGCTGCCCTTCGACCGCATCGGGAAGGGCTTAAGCGAGGAACCTCTCTCGGCGCCCGGATGACGCTGCACGGTCGCGACGTGATCTCGATTCGCGACCTTTCCCGGGAGGAGATCGAGTCGATCGTCGACGACGCGCGACGGATGATCCCCTATGCGGAGGGGAAGAAGGTCACGCGCCCGCTCGAGGACAAGATCGTCGCGATGGCGTTCCTCGAGCCGTCGACCCGGACCCGGCTGTCGTTCGAGTCCGCCGTGGCGCGGCTGGGGGGCCGATCGATCACCATCGCCGACCCCGGGACCGCGTCGCTGCGGAAAGGGGAGAGCCTGCACGACACGATCCGCATGCTGAACGCGTACGCGGATGCCATCGTCCTCCGGCACCCGAACGAGGGATCGGCGCGCCTCGCTGCGCGCGCGTCGGAGAAGCCGGTCATCAACGCGGGCGACGGGGCGGGTCAGCACCCCACGCAGACCCTGCTCGACCTCGCGACGATGCAGGAGGCGTTCGGCACCCTGTCCGGCCTGCGGGTCGTGCTCCTCGGGGACCTCAAGTACGGGCGCACGGTCCATTCGCTCGCGTACGCGCTGGCGCTGTTCGGCGCGGAGCTGGTGCTCTCCTCTCCCGACACCCTCCGTCTCCCGGACGAGGTCCGGGACCAGCTCGAGCACATGGGGGCGAAGCTCCAGGTGGAGGACCAGCTCCACCGGGCGATCCGCGACGCCGATGTGCTCTATGTCACGCGGATCCAGCGCGAGCGGTTCCCCGACGAGAGCGAGTACCAGAAGGTCGCCGGCTCGTATCGGATCGACAACGCGGTGCTCGCGAGCGCCAAGCCCCGCCTGATCGTCCTGCATCCCCTGCCGCGCGCGGGCGAGATCGCTCCCGAGGTCGACGCAACGCCGCACGCCGCATACTTCCGGCAGGCGTTCCTCGCGGTCCCCGTGCGGATGGCGCTCCTGAACGCGATCCTCGGCGCGCCGAAGGCGAAGAAGGGGAGGTGAGGCCGTGGTCCGCGAGCTGAAGATCACGCCGATCAAGAACGGGACCGTCATCGACCACATCGGGAACGGCCTCGCGCTCGAGGTGCTCCGGATCGTCGGGGTCCAGACCCTCGACAAGGACTCGACAGTGAGCGTCGCCCTCCACGTGCGGTCCGGCAAGCTCGGCTGGAAGGACATCGTGAAGGTCGAGAACATGGAGCTCTCGCCGCGCAAGGTCAATGCGATCGCGCTGATCGCCCCGACGGCGACGATCTCGATCATCCGGGACTTCAAGGTCCAGGAGAAGCGCACGGTCGACCTGCCCGAGAGGATCGTCGGGGTGATCCGCTGTCCCAACCTGAACTGCATCACGAACCAGTCGGAGCCGATTGAGAGCGAGTTCGTGGTGGTCCGACGTCGCCCAGTCCTCCTGACCTGCGCGTACTGCGAGCGGCAGGTCGACGACTTCCTCCACCACCTCGCGTGACCCGCGTCGGGCCCCCATGGTCGCGGCGTACCTCGCCGGGTTCCTCGTCGTCTTCGCGGTGACGGGCGGATTCGAGCTGTTCGATCGGACGAGTTTCTCGATCATCGCGCTCGCGTCCCGGGGCCATCCGGTCCCGACGTGGGCGGGAGGCGCCGCGGCGTTCGTCGCGTCGACCGCGATCGCCGTCTCGGTCGGAGCCGCGCTCGTCGCGCTCCTCGGACCCTCCCGGGTCGGGCTCGTACGGGCCGGCGCGGGCGCGTTCCTGATCGGATACGCGCTCTACCTGTGGTACCGCGGCCCGGAGGACGCCGGGGCCGCGGCGGCCTCGCGTCGTACCGCGTTCCTGACCGCGCTCGCGACCGTCTTCCTGCTCGAGCTCGGCGATACCACGATGATCGTGGAGGTGCTCTTCGTCACGACCTACGGGTGGTGGATCGTGCTCGTGGCGGGCGCGCTGGCGCTCGTCGCGGTCGCGGCCTGGGCCGCCTGGCTCGGGGGGCGCCTCGGGGCGCGGATCGAGCCGATGCTGCTGCACCGGATCGTGGTCGCGATCCTGTTGGTCGTCGGGGCGTTAACGATCCTGTACGGTCTCGCCCCGGGAACGTTCTCGGGTCTGACCTTCCTGGGGTCGACCTGAGGGTGCCGCAACGGGGAGGGGTCCACCCCCGTGGCCGCTCGACGTAGAAAGGGACGGGAGGTCGGCGAATCCGACCTTCCAGAGCGGGGGGAGGAACTCCTTGAGATCCGAATTCAGGAGCCGGTCGACGTAGCCCTCCGCGAGGTCCGAGCGCGCCGACGCGTGCTCCAGCAGGGCGAGCCGGTAGAGCGCTTCAGCGCGCAGCCGCGGAAGACCGCTGGAACCCGGGAGGTCCGCCAGGGCCTCCCAGCGATCCCGCGCCGGTCCGAGCTCATCGTTGATCGCTCGGTACCGCCCCTCCAGCAGCCAGAGCCCGAGCAGGCTCGGGGAGGGCGGAAGGAGGTGCAGGGTCTCGACGAGCATCGAGGCCCGCGCGAGTACCGGCTCGACCCCCTTCCCACCGCGGTGGTCGAGGAGGGACGCGGCGATCGCGAGCTGGTGATAGAGCTCGACGGTGTAGAGCTTCTGGCGCTGGAGGCTTGGGAGGGCCTGCTCCCGCTGCAGTAGGGCCCGCGGCCAGTCCCCGCGGGCATCGAGCAGTCGGGCCTCGATGTCGCCCGCCATATGGTCGAGCTCCCAGCGCCGGGCGCGGCCCAGGAGGACCCGCGCCGAGGCCAGGAACCGCGCCGCCAGCTGCTGCTCCTCGGGCGTGCCGTCGATTCGGGCGAGCCCGACCGCGAGCAATGCGGTCGCCTGAAGGTGTCCCGGCGGAAGGCTCTGGGCGAGCGCGGCCGCCCGCCGCGACTCCTCGCGGGCCGCGTCGCCCTGGCCCCGCTCCGAGTAGAACTCGGCCAGGAGCGACTGCAGGAGGGCCTCGATCTCCACCCAACGGGCATCGTGCGCCCGGTCCGCGAGCTCGGCGAGGGTCTGGGACAGCGAGGGTCGGGGCCCGACCACGCGCATCGTCAGCACGACGAACTCCATCCATTCCGCGATAATCTCGGGAGGGATCTTCGCCGTGAGCGCAACGGCCAGTCCCTCACGGAGCTCGACCTCCGCCTCGGCCGGACGCCCGGAACAGAACAGGGCCTGCGCATGCAGCAGGCGCAGTTCTGCCTCAGCCGCGCCCCGGTCTGCGGCCGGCACGGACGGGAGGCAAGTGATCGCCTTCGCGAACAGGTCCTCCGCCGAATCGTACGCCAGGAGGTGCAGGCTCAGTTCTCCGGCCTCCAGCAGGTGGCGGAGGGCCATCGGTCCGGGAAACCAGGCCAGGTAGTGCTGGGCGACCTCGACCCGGCGCGCGAGCGTGGGCTCCGGCGAGAGCGCCGAGAGCGCGTTCGCGATCTCGAGGTGCATCTCGGTGAGCTGCTTGGTCGGGATCAGATCCAACGTGAGCCCGATCCACGCGACATGGGGGATCGTGACCCGCCCGTCCTGGAGCTTGACGACCCCCGCGCCGGTCGCGGGCAGCAGCGCCTCGGCGAGCTGGGGATAGTTGAGCCGCGCGACCCGAGACAGGACCACCTCTCCGACCGTGCCGCCGAGCAGGGCGACGTAACCGACCGTCCGCTGGGTGACCGTCGGGAGGTCATCGAAGATCGCCTTCAGGCGATGGGCCTCGCGCGCGTCCGGGAGCGACTGGGAGAAGCGGACCCAGTCGACGTCCCCGCGGCTCAGGAACGCGTCCTCCCAGGACATGTACCCCGGCACCGAGGTGTCGAGCGCGCAGACGATGAGGAGCGGCCGAAGACGGGCCTTCCGGGAGAGCGACACCACGAAGTCGCGGCTGTCGGGATCGAACAGGGCGCCGTCGTCGATCAGGATCGCGACCGGCCGGGGTTCGGCACCCCGGAAGTCCGCCATGAGCTGCTGCCAGTACGCCTCGGGGTCTCCCTCGTTGGCGGAGCGTCCTCGGATCGGTTGTCCGAGGAACGACGTGCGCGGGCGATCGCCGCGGCTCCGACGGCTGCGGGGGAGGCGGTCGGGAAGGTAGGCGATCGGCGCCATCGGTACGTCGACGATGGGTTCCTCCCGGGGGCCATCGTCCGAACCCTCCCGGTCCCGGGAAGCGCCCTCCGGCTCGGCGGCGGCGTTCAATCCATCGAGGCCCCCGAACGGGATCGAGCGGCCGCGGTAGGTCCCTCGAAGCTCCACGATCCGGGCCTTTCGCTCGGCGAGGATCGCGCGGATCTCCCCGAGGAGCGCCGATTTCCCGCTGGTCGGCGGACCCGTGATGACGATCGTCCGTCCGGAGCCGTCGGACATACCCTGCAGCGCCCGGAGCACTGCCGACGGCAACGAAGACACCCGGAGTCCTCGCATCGACTCGGACGTCCGAGAATTTAATGGTGGCCGTGACGGCGGGTCTCGACCGCAGAGCGGTTATGAGCCCGGGGCGCGTCGTGCGCCCGTGGCGAAGTCGATCCGCTCCGCGCGCCGCGAGTTCCTGAAGCGTTCCGTGGTCCCGGTGGACGTCGAGAAGGTCCACGGTCTCGGCGACCTCCTGCAGCAGTTCGGCTCCACCTCGATCCAGGCCCGCAACCTGGCGCGGTGTCTCGAGGTGTGGGAGAACGCCCTCCGCGACCCGAAGCGGCCCACGATCCTCCTGGGTCTCTCGGGTCCGTTGATCGCGGCGGGGCTGCGGAAGGTGCTGCGGGACCTCGTCGACTGGGGGGTCGTGGACGTCGTCGTCTCCACGGGAGCGGTGCTCTATCAGGACCTGTACCAGTCGATCGGGGGTCGGCACTGGATCGGAACGCCGACGGCGGACGACGTCCGCCTCCGGGAGCTGTATCTCGACCGGATCTACGACACGTACGTCGACGAGCTCAAGTTCGAGGACACCGATCGGGTCATCGGCAAGATCACCGAGCGGTTCCCGCGCCGTCCCGCCTCGTCGCGCGAGTACCTGCAATTCCTCGGCTCCGAATTCCCGGACCAGGACTCGATCCTGGCCACCGCCGCCCGGCGCGGGGTCCCCGTGTTCTCGCCGGCGCTCATCGACAGTTCGATCGGGATCGGACTCACCCTCTACTATCAGGCGAACCGCACCCGCTCGGACCGGTTCATCCTCGACGCCATCCGCGACAACTACGAGCTCGTGCAGATCCTCGCGCATTCCCCGAGGACCGCGGTCATCTACATCGGCGGCGGTACCCCGAAGAACTGGATCAACGACGGCATCGTGATGGCCAACTACGCGTTCGGGCGCGAGGGCGAGGGCCACTACTACGCGCTCCAGATCACGACGGACGTGCCGCACTGGGGCGGGCTCTCGGGCAGCACCTTGGACGAGGCACAGTCCTGGGGCAAGATCTCGGCCACCGCGACGCGGTCGATGGCGCACCTCGAGGCGTCCATCGGCCTGCCGTTGCTGGTCGGCGCGCTCTGGGACCGGCGGAAGCGCTGGCAGCCACGCTCTCGGCTCACGTACGACTGGTCCGGGGATCAGGTCAAGATCCGGCGGTCCCGGCCGTAGGTGGGCGGGACGGCGAGTTCGGACCCGTGGCGACGCCCCTGCCGCCCGGTCAGGTGCTGATCCGCAACTGGCCGGTTCTCCACGCGGGTTCGGTCCCGCCCGGCCTGACGACCGAGACATGGGACCTCACGCTCCATGGTCAAGTGGCGCGGCCCGGCCACCTCACGTTCGCCCAGCTGCTCGCCCTGCCGCAGACCGAACTCCAGTGCGACATCCATTGCGTGACCTCCTGGTCCCGCCGGGCCATGTCATGGAAAGGGGTTCGCTTCTCGGAGATCCGGGACATGGTCCAACCGGAGGAGTCGGTCCGGTTCGTGGTGATGGAATGCGAGCAGGGGTTCACGACCTCGCTCCCGATCGACGCCCTCCTGGACTCGGACGTGATGCTGGCGCACTCCGCGGACGGGGCTACGCTCACGCCCGAACACGGTGGACCCGTTCGAATGCTAGTTCCGAAGCGATACTTTTACAAGTCCGCGAAGTGGTTACGGGGATTGAAGTTCGTCCGGGACGACGAGCCCGGATTCTGGGAGGTACGCGGCTACTCCAACATCGCGGATCCGTGGGCCGAGACCCGATACAGCGTGGATGATGTGAGGGTCATCCAACGCATGCGGAAAGCGAACCTGTTTCGGCCGATCCCCTCGAAGAACGAGGGAGCGGAAGACGCGGTGGGACGTTAACAGAAAACCGATATTCATGCGGATATGCACGTATCAATGCGGGCGGTATATCTGACCTGTTTTTCTGACGAGAAATCGACCCGATTAAATACCCACAAAATCCGG
>DATJRX010000036.1:0-2670 GCA_035504395.1 Thermoplasmata archaeon
TTGGCGAGCACCCGGTAGGGGAGGCCGCGCGTCACCCGACGCAGCGGGACGACCGGGGTGTTCCCCACGAGGTCGAGCACCGACTCCGGGGGCGGGCGCGTCTCGGCCACGGGCGGCCCGAAGGGACCCCCGCCATAAACGATTGCCCGGCGGGAACGTGCGATCCGCCCGTCGTTCGGTCGGTACGTACTCGTTCGTTCCCCTCGGGCCTCGCACTTAAGCCCCGGGCGCGGTCCTTTTGGGGGGAGGTACGGCGTGCTCGGGTCGCTCGAATCGGAGGTCCTCCTGTCCCTGCGCCGTCTCGGCGAGGCGCCGGCCAGGGACATCCGCGAGCAACTTCGCTCCGAGGGGATCCGCGTCGCCTACACCACCGTCGCGACGATCCTGTCCCGGCTCCACGACAAGGGTCTGGTGCGGCGACGCCGGGAGACCTGCCGGGGCGGGGAGCGCTACGTCTATCGTCCCGCCGAGGTCGAGCAGAAGTACCTCATCAACCTGCTTAAGGGGGTCGTCGCCATGTTCGGCCCCGCAGGCGTCGTCCACTTGAACGAGGAGATCGCGAAGCTGAACCCATCGGAGGAGCGCGAGCTCCGCCGACGTCTGGGCCTCGACTGACGGAGGTCGTGCCGGAATGGCGGCTCCCTGGGTGGGCCTCCTGTACCTGCTCGCGCTCGCCTGGGCGTCGATCGGGGTCGGGCTCCTCTTCGCGTACCGTCGGGCGGCGTCGACCGTCGTCTTCCGGCTCGCCGTGGCGTTCCTTGCGATGTGGGCGTTCGTTGCGACCACGGGCCTCGTGTGGGTCGTCGCCAACGGCGGATGGCCCGCGATGGTCCGCCTCATCGCCTCGCCCCTCGCGATCGTCGACCCGGGCTTCGCGCTTGTCTGGCTCCTGGGCGGGATGGGCGCCTTCGCGATCTTCCTGACGGCCTTCGTCTTGAGCCAGTCGGTCGGTCGCGGCTACCTCGCCGTGCGCCGGCCGCGATCGCTCGAATGGCCGACGGGACTCTCGGCGCCCGCGATCCCGACGGACCTCCTCGCGTTCCCGGCCCACCACGTGGAGGCGTTCTCGTTCACCCTGGTGGCGCCCGACCGCCGGGCGATCCTCCTCCGACGCAACGTGATCCTCGTGTCGGACGGGCTCGTGGAGCGCCTCTCGGCGGACGAGGTCGAGGCGGTGGTCGCGCACGAGGTCGCGCACCTGCGTGAGCTGGACGGGCGGTACCTCACGTTCTTCCGGACCCTCGCGCGCCTGGTCCGGTGGGACCCGATCCTCGCCTACCTCGCAGACCGCCTGACCGAGCGCGAGGAGTTCCGGGCCGACCTGAACGCCGTACGGTTGACCGGGCGGCCGCGCAGCCTCGCGCGGGCGCTGTTCAAGGCGCGCGAGTTCGGCGGCGACCGGCGGAGCCCGGCGCCCGGATTCCTCGGCGGCGGCGGCCGTCGGGGTCAGCGCCAGGCGCTCGAACGGATCCGGCGACTCGTCGCGCTCGCGGAGAGCGGGCGGTTCCCGGAGGAGCCCGGTGCCTGAGCGGCGCCGCTCGGCGGCGATCGTCACGGTCCTGGTCTCGGTCATCGTCCTGGGGGCGCTCGCGCTGCCCGCCCCCGCTCGCGCCGGCCCGTACCCGCCCCTTCCGATCGGGGACGGCGCGATCCTGATGGGGAATCTCTCCGCGCCGACCCTCGAGCCGGGCGGGTCCGGCACGCTCTCGTTCACGGTGGTCGACCCCCTCGCGTACGCGCTCTCCGACGCGGTCGTGACGCTCGGGGTCTACGCGTTCAACGCGTTCCCGGGCAACGCCACCTCCACGGTGTCCGTCGGCGGCGCCCCGCTCCTTTCCAACGCGACCGCCGCGTCGGCCGAGGTCGAGCTCGCGGTCGGGAGCCTCGCCCCGGGGGCCAAGTTCTCGGGGTCCGTGGGGATCGCGACCGCGGCCTCGACGCCGAACGGTGCGTTCGCCGTGCGGACCGCCCTCAATTTCACCGCGAACGGAACGGCGTACCGGCTGGCGTCGCGGGGCTGGTTCACGGCCCAGCAGTGGGCCGCGGCCACCGAGCTCCCGAACGGGAGCGTGACGCTGAACCTCTCCGCGCTCGGCGTGTCGGGCGTCCTGCCCGAGACCGCGATCGTCGTCGCGAGCTCGGCGTTCCCGTGGGTGCTCGGCGGCCTCGCGGCGGCGGGCGTGGTCCTGGTGGGGCTCGGGGCGTGGGTCTACTTCCGGCGCGAGTCGTCCTCGAGATCGGGGACCCGCAGCGCGGCCGACGAGAAGTAGGCGCCGAGCGCTTTTGGGACGAGGCGCACGAGCGACGGCGACTGCCGGAGGAGCCGGCCGGCGACGTGCGACGGGAAGTCGATGTCGCCGAACGCGACGATCGTGTCGGTGAGCCCCGCGCCCCGCAGGGCCTCGACGATGCGGTCGAGCTCGTCGTCGGTGAGGCGCGTGAAGACGCGCCGCAGGTGCAGGGCGCGGCGGAACTCCTCTCCGAGTTCCGCGCGCCACGCGCGGTCGTACTCCGCGAGCGTGGCGCCCGAGAGGTCGCCCGCGCGGAGCGCGGCATCGGCGACCGTCGCCAGGATCTCGGCGCAGCGCATGCCCGTGAAGATCCCCCCGCCGCTCAGCGGCTTGACCTGGGCGGCGGCGTCGCCGACCAACATCACACCGTCCGCCGACG
>DATJRX010000037.1:0-16643 GCA_035504395.1 Thermoplasmata archaeon
ATCGGGGTCACTCGGACCGCGGAGCCGGGTGCGGGTTTAAGGGTTACGACGCGCACGGCGCGCAAGTCGGTTGCATCGGCGCGTCGAGCGGCCGGCGCATCCACGCGCCCGAGCGGACGAACCCGTGCCGGGCGTAGTACGCCCGCGTCCCGACCGCGCTCGTGACGTAGATCCCGCGCGCGCCCCCGTCCCGCGCCTCGTCGTCGGCCGCGGCGATGAGCGCGGCACCGAGCCCGCGGTGCTGGTACTCGGGCACGGCCCCGGCCGCGCGCCCGACCGCGACCGCCCGCCCGACGACCTTGAGCTCCCGGATCACAGGTTCGGGGAGGCCTCCGTCGGTCGCGGAGGAGGGCCACCGGAGGCGGAGGAACGCGGCGATCGCCTGGGAGGTCGGGTCCTCCCACGCGAGGAACACCTCGCGACCGCCCGCGGCCGAATACTCGGTCCGCGTGCGCACGAGCGCGTCGGGCGCCGGCGTCGCGCGCCGCCCGACCTCGCGGCACCGCAGGCAGGGACAGGAGGCCCCTTCCTCCTTCAGCCGGGCGAGGGCGAGCTCGCGGAGGTTGCTCGCCCGGACCCCCGCCGCGACCAGCCGCGACGGGATGTCCCGTTGGATGCGCTGAATGCGGACCCACGGCGGGAGGACCTGCTTCATCCGCGCGATCAGCTCGACCGCGGTCCGGGTCTCGTAGGGCGCGTAGCGCCCCGCGCGCCAGTCGTCGTAGAGCGGGGTGCCGGGCAGCACGAGCGTCGGGTAGATCTTGAGAAAGTCCGGCCGGAACGCGGGCTCGTCCCACAGCCGGCGGAAGTCGCCGAGGTCCCGGGCGGGATCCATGCCGGGGAGCCCGAGCATCAGGTGGTAGCCGACCTTGAGCCCGCGGTCGCGGGCCTCGCGCGTCGCGCGCGCGACGTCCCCGGTGCCGTGGGCGCGGCCGACGGCCGCGAGCACCTCGTCGTGCAGGCACTCGACCCCGACCTCGACCCGGGTCACTCCCGCCTCCAACAGGAACGGGAGGACCCGCCCGTCGCACCAGTCCGGGCGCGTCTCCACGGTGAGGCCGACGACGCGATGGTCGGCGGTCTCGTTCCGCGCGATCGCCTCGGGCAGCGACGTCGACCGGCCGCCCGTGAGCCCGTCGTAGATCGCGCGGAGCACGTCCTCCTGATACGGCCGCGGCCGCGCCGGGAACGTTCCCCCCATGACGATCACCTCGATCTTCGACGTGGGGTGGCCGATCGCGTCGAGGGAGGCGACCCGCTGCCGGGCGATCGCCTCCGCGTCCCAGCCGAACTGCGCCCCGCGCAGCGCGCTCGGCTCCTCGCCGGTGTAGCTCTGGGGACTCGCGTTCTCGACCCCGCCGGGACAGTAGGTGCAGCGACCGTGCGGGCACCGGGCGGGGGCCGTCATCACCGCCACGACCGCGACGCCCGAGAGCGTGCGCGACGGCTTGCGGCGCACGGCGCCCGCAAAGCGGGCCCTCTCTCCGGGCGGGAGACCCTGGATCCACTCGACGTTCGACGGCAGCGGCCCGCCGGGACCGGCCTTGGCCCGGGCCAGCTTCTCGCGGTGGACCTCCTCGCTCGTCGGAGGGGGGATCAGCGGTGCAGCCACGAGCGCGTCTCTCCCGTCACGACGTACGGGGCCCGACGGAGGTCGTCGAGCGTGCGCGAGCCGGTGAGGAACATCGCGACCTTGAGCTCGTGGACGATCTGCTCGAGCTCGCGGCGCGTCGCCTCGTAGCTCGTGGACGCCGCCCGCAGCACGCCGCCCGCCGTGCCTGCCGCGGTCGCCCCGAGGGCGATCGCGCGCGCCACGTCGAGCCCGGTGCGGACGCCGCCGCTCGCGATGACGGGGGGGCCGAGCGGCACGAGCTCGACGACGGCCGCGGGGGAGGGGATGCCCCAGTCCCAGAACGTCTTGCCGACGCGCGCCTCGCGCTCGGCGCCCTGGTCGACCGCCCGGTAGTGCTCCACGGCGGCGAACGACGTGCCCCCGGTGCCGCTCACGTCGAACGCTCGGACGCCGCGGTCCCGAAGGGCCTCCGCGACGGAGCGCGAGATCCCGGCGCCGGTCTCCTTCACGAGGACCGGGAACTCCGCCGCGAGCTCGCCGATGCGGTCGAGGGCACCGCGGGCGCGGCGGTCGCCCTCGGGCTGGACCATCTCCTGGAGGAAGTTCAAGTGGATCGCGAGGACGTCCGCGTGGATCAGCTCCATCGCGGCCCTCACCTCGGCGGTCCCGACGACCTTGTCGTTCGGGCCCTGCGGGATGATCTGCGGGGCGCCGATGTTGGCGAACCTGAGCGGGACCGGGTGCCGGGCCACCGTGGCGTAGCTCTCCGGATACTGGCGCTTCAGCACCGCCGCGCGCTCGCTCCCGACCCCCATCGCGATGCCGATCTCGGCGGCGGCCTGGGCGAGGTGGTCGTTGATCTTCGCGGCGTCCGGGAACCCGCCGGTCATCCCGGTGATGACGATCGGCGCCGCGAGCCGGTGGCCGAGCAGCGAGACCGACGGGTCGATCTCCGCGAAGTCGACCTCGGGCAGCGCGTTGTGCACGAGCTGGATGTCGTCCCAGTACCGGTAGCGGCCCTCCACGCTGCGGCCGAGGACGATCTTGACATGCTCGGCCTTCCGGTGGCTCAGGTCGAGGCCGCTCGCGTCGCCCGCGGGCTCATCCGGCTCGTGCGTGCGCCCAGCTCCCATGGACCGGCGCTCCCCTCAGGGCGCGCGAGAGCGCTCCATCCGAGAGTCCGCTAATAAGCGCTGCGTCCGCGCCGGCGCGCGCGATCTCGAGCATCGCCTCGACCTTGCCCCGGATGCCGCCGGTCACGTCCGCCCCCCCGGCGGCCGGACGGAGCCCGGCGAGGGTCGCCTCGGAGACCTCGGCGACCACGGTGCGTCGCCCGCGCGACGGACCCTCGAGCACGCCCGGCACGTCGCTGACGAACACGACGCGGTCGGGATGGAGAGTACGGGCGAGCGCGAGCGCGATCGTGTCGGCGCTCAGGATCGACGTGCCCCAGGCCTCGTCCGGGACGACGTCCCCGAACGAGACGGGCGTGAGCCCGATCCCGAGCGCTCCGACGAACGGCGAGGGGTCGAGCGCCTCGAGCCGTCCCTCCCGGTTCCGTGCGTGGGTCGCCATCGGGACCGACGCGGGCGACGCCCCCGCCGCGACGAGGGCCCGGAGCACGGTGAGGTGGAGCCGGCGGACCTCCGCGGCGACGATCGCCGCACCCCGGGCCCGCCGTTCGGGAGATTGGTCGGGGGCCGGCGGGCGGGCGAGGCCGAAGCGCCGTGCCCCCGGGTGGCCGAACGAGCCGGCCCCGTGCAGGACGATGATCCGGCGATCCTCCACGCTCGCGATCTCCGTCGCGAGCCGTGCGAGGACCTTCGGCCGCGCCCGTTCGACCTCGCGCTTGCGCGTGATGACCGAGCCGCCGAGCTTGACGACGACGAGCGGCCGCTCCGCGCCCGTCGCCATCGGAGGCGCCGCCGGTTCAGGCGTGGTCGAGGCCCGCACGGTGGTTGAAGAACATCAGCCCGCCCACGACCGCGAGCGCGATGCCGCTGAAGTAGACCCAGTCGAACGTCGTGAGCCAGAACCAGATGAGGAACAGGCCTCCCCCGCAGAGGAGGCTCGCCAGGATCACCCACGCGAGCGAGATCGGGCTCTTCTCGACGTGCCCGTGGACGCCGACGGGCTCGGCGCCGTACTCGGTCATCCGGAGCCGGGACGCGGGCGCCCTTCAAATGGGTTGGGTCTCGACGCGCCTCCGGCCCCGGCATCGTCGTCGAACGACGTTCGACGCGCGGGTCGTCGAAAAAATTACGGAAGGTTGATATGGCACGCTCTCCTCGGACCGCCGCCCGAGGCCCGGGTAGGCGTCGACGGTGCCACCTCAGAGCGACGAACGGCCGGCGGGAGCGCCGGAGAATCTGGAGCTATCGTCGGCCGACCCAGGGACGGTCACGCCCGTCAGCGACCGTCCCGCCGGGGGCGGGGCCGCGCCCGAGCCCGCGCGAGGCTCGGCCGCCCCGCCCACCGGAACCGGCGGTTCGACCGCGGAGTTCCTCGACTCGATCCTCCTGTCGAAGAGCGAGCTGTTCCGCGAGAGCCGCGAGGTGCTCCGCGACTCCTACGTGCCCGCGCGGCTCCCCCACCGCGACACCGAGATCCGGCAGGTCGCCGAGGTCCTCGCCCCCGCGCTCCGCGGCGACGTGCCCTCGAACCTCCTCATCTACGGGAAGATCGGCACCGGCAAGACGGCGGTCGTCACCCAGGTACGCCAGGACCTCCAGCGGCGGGGCGACGCGGCCCACGCCAAGCTCGCCTTCATCTCGATCAACTGCGGCAACGTCGATACCGCGTACAGCCTCCTCCAGACCGTCGGCAACACGTTCGCCCGGACCGAGGCGGACCGGATCCCGACGGGCTGGTCGCTCGACCGCGTCCAGGCCGCCATGCGCCGTTCGATGGAGTCGCACGGCGGCACGATCGTCCTCATCCTGGACGAGATCGACCGCCTCGTCGCCCGCAGCGGGGACAACGTCCTCTACACGCTGAGCCAGATCAACACCGAGCTCGACGGCGCGCGGCTCGTCCTGGTCGGGATCTCGAACGACCTCAAGTTCACGAACCATCTCGATGCCCGCGTCCGCAGCCGCTTGAACGAGGAGAAGATCCTCTTCGACCCGTACAAGGCGCCCCAGCTCCAGGACATCCTGGCCGACCGGGCCCGCGTCGCCTTCCGCGAGGGCGTCGTCGACCCCGGGGTCATCGAACTGTGCGCCGCGTACGCCCAGCTCGAGAGCGGGGACGCGCGGCGCGCGCTCGCGCTGCTGCGGCTCGCCGCGGAGATGGCGGAGCGGGACCGCGCCAAGCGGATCACGCGCGACCACGTCGTGAAGGCGAAGAACCGGCTCGAGAAGGACATCATCATCGAGTGCTGCCGCTCCCTCCCGCCGCACTGCAAGGTCCTGCTGTACGCCATCCTCCAGTCGTACGAGCGCCGGCGCACCGGCGTGCTGACCGGGGAGGTCTACGACAACTACAAGCGCCTGGCCGAGCGCCTCGGGCTCCCGCCCCTCCACGCCCGGTCGATCTCGAACTACGTGAGCGAGCTGGAGTCGCTCGGACTGATCCGGGCGACGATCGTCTCCCGGGGCCGGGGCGGACGCACGCGCGAGATCCAGGTCGACGTCCCGATCTCCGAGACGATGCCGGCCCTGGAGGAGGATCCCCTGCTCGCGCCGCTCGGCCGGCCGAAGAACCGCGGCCAGACGCTGCTCACGAACTTCGACAACCCGGCTCGGACCGGCCCGTACTAGCCGGTCGTCCCGTCCGCCGCGGCGGTCGCCGACCCTTCCTCGAGCCCGGGCACCGCGCCGGCCGCCTTCCGTCGCGCGCGCTCCCGCTTGAGCTCCCGCAGGTCGCGGGCGAGCTCGCGCATCTCGGCCGTCGCCCGGCGCAGGCGGACGCGGGCGATCCCTTCGACCGCGGAGATCTCCCGGTCGAGCGCCTCGTCCGACCCGCGGAAGCCGCTCATCCGCCCGAGGGATCGTCGATCTGGGCCTTCTGGAGGCGCGAGGAGAAGTCGACGAAGACGGTCTTGATCTCGGTGAACTCGTCGATCGCGACGCTCCCGGCCTCGCGGCCGCCGTTCCCCGTGTTCTTGATCCCGCCGAACGGCAGCTGGACCTCGGCGCCGATCGTCGGCGCGTTGATGTACGTGATCCCCGCCTCGAGGTCGTCCATCGCCCGGAACGCGCGGTTGACGTCCCGGGTATAGATCGACGAGGACAGCCCGTACTGGACGCCGTTCGCGACGCCCACGGCCTCCTCGTAGCTCCGGACCTTGATCACGGAGAGCACCGGGCCGAAGATCTCCTCGGTCGAGATCCGGGTCCCGTGGGGGGTCTCGAAGACGGTCGGCTGAAGGTAGAAGCCGTGGTCGTAGAGCCCGCCCGTGAGCTTCGCGCCGCCGAAGCGCAGGGACGCCTCCTTCCGACCGATCCCGATGTACTCGAGGATCTTCCGTTCCTGGTCCGCGGACGCGACCGGGCCCATGTCGATCGCCGGATCGAGCGGGTCGCCGATGCGGAACCGCTCGAGCCGGGCGATCAGCATGCCGAGGAAGGTGTCGTAGACCGACTCGTGGAGAATGAGCCGGCTCGTGGCGGTGCACCGCTGGCCGGCCGTACCGAACGCTCCGAACAGGACGCCGTCGAGCGCGAGGTTCAGGTCCGCGTCCTCCATCAGGATCACCGGATTCTTCCCGCCGAGCTCGAGGTGGACCATCTTGAGCCCCTGGGCCCCCCGGACGTAGACCTCGCGACCCGTCTCGACTCCACCCGTGAACGAGACGGTCCGCACGCGCGGGTCGTCGATCATCGCGTTCCCGACCACGCCGCCGGAGCCGGTCACGAGGTTCAGGACCCCGGGGGGGAGGCCGGCGTCCGCGTACGCGCGGACGACCTCGACCGCGCAGCGGGCGGTGGTCGAGGCGGGCTTGAAGACCACCGTGTTGCCCGAGACGAGCGCGGCGGCGATCTTCCAGTTCGGGATCGCCGTCGGGAAGTTCCATGGGGTGATGCACGCCACCACCCCCTTCGGCTGGCGGACCGTGAGGCAGAACTTGGAGCGCAGCTCGGAGGGGACCGTCTCGCCGGGCAACCGGCGGCCCTCCCCGGCCATGTACTCCACGAAATCGATCGACTCCTGGACGTCGCCGAGCCCCTCGGCGATCACCTTGCCCATCTCGGTGGTGACGATCCGGCCGATCGCGCTCTTGCGCTGCTTCAGCAGCCGCGCGGCCTCGAGGAGGAGGTCGCCGCGCTTCGGGGCCGGCGTCTCCTTCCACGCCGGAAAGGCCTGGGCCGCGGCCGAGATCGCCCGCTCGACGTCGGCCGGCGTCCCGGCCACGAACGATCCCACCGGTTCCCGACGGATCGGACTGATCGTCTCGAATCGCTTCGCGCCGGGCGGGGAGGTCCACTCCCCGCCGATGAACAGTCCGAACTCGTCGGTCATGGGTCGCTCGCGGGCACCTCGGCTCCGAGCCGGCGCGTGGCTACTTATGGTTTCGTGACCGGGGAGCTCCGGGGTCGGCGGTGGCGCCCGCAATTATTTTCGGAGCGGGGTGCTCCCGACCCCGGTGATCGACCTCGAGCTCGTCCGCAAGGAACCCGAGCGCGTCGAGGCGAACCTCGCGCGCCGGAACGACCCCGGACTCCTCGACCGCTTCCGGGAGGCCCGTGCGCGGGACCAGGAGTGGCGGGCGGGGCGCGCGGAGGCGGACCGCCTGCGCCGACGCCGCAACGAGTTGAGCCACGCGATCGCGCGGTCGCGCGCCGCGGGGGACGCGACCGGGGCGCTCGAGGCGGAGGCGCGCACCGCGCTCGCGGAGTTCGACGCGGTCGAGGCCCGCGAGGCTCGGCTCGGCGAGGAGCGCGACCGGCTGGTGCGCGGACTCCCGAACCTGCTCGACGACTCGGTCCCGACGGGCCGGGACGACTCGGAGAACGTCGTCGTCGCGACCTGGGGCGAGCCGGCGCGCGACGCCGCGTGGCGGCGCCCGCACGGCGACCTCCTCGAAGCGCTCGGGATGGCGGAGTTCGAGCGGGCGCGCCGGGCGAGCGGCGCGGGCTTCTACTACCTGACCGGCCCCATCGTCCTGCTCGACCTCGCGCTCCAGCGGTTCGCCCTCGACCTCGTGATGGAGCGGGGCTTCTCGCCGGTGATCCCCCCGTTCCTGCTCCGACGGACCCCCTACGAGGGGGTCACCGACATCGCCGACTTCGAGAAGGTGATGTACAAGATCGACGGCGAGGAGCTCTACCTGATCGCCACGAGCGAGCATCCCCTCGCCGCCCTCTACCTGGGCGAGATCCTCGACGAGGACCGCCTTCCGATCCGGCTCGCCGGACTCAGCACCAACTTCCGCCGCGAGATCGGCGGCCACGGGGTCGACCAGAAGGGGATCTTCCGGGTCCACCAGTTCGAGAAGGTCGAGCAGTTCGTCTTCTGCCGGCCCGAGGAGTCCCCGGCGATCCACGAGGAGCTCCGCGCGAACGCCGAGGAGGTGTTCCGGCGCCTGGAGGTCCCGTACCGCGTGGTCAACGTCTGCACCGGCGACCTCGGCTCGGTCGCGGCGAAGAAGTACGACATCGAGGCCTGGTTCCCGCGCCAGCAGGCCTACCGGGAGGTCGTGAGCTGCTCCAACTGCACCGACTACCAGGCGCGCCGTCTCGGGATCCGTCTCGGCAAGGCCGGGAAGCCAGGGAAGACCGTCCCCCACACGCTCAACTCGACGGCGGTAGCGACGTCCCGGGGCCTCGCGGTGATCCTCGAGCAGTACCAGCAGGCCGATGGATCGGTCTCGGTCCCCCGCGTGCTCCGACCGTACCTCGGCGGCCGCGACACGATCCGCGCGTCGCCCCGGACGTGACCGCCCGCGCCGGGCCCCGGTCGAAGGGGCCCGTCGGCCAGCGCCGGCTCGACGAGTTCGGCGACGGGGGCGGCCCCCTCGAGGCGCCCCGTCCCCCCCGCGAGCGGCCGCATCCCCCGGGGCTGCCGGGCGTCTGGCGGTCGGTGGACGGACGGATCGAGCACCCGCTGGTCCGGCCGGGCGTGCTCCGGGCGCTCCCGTTCCAGATCGATCTCGCCCGGATCGGGCTCGACGAGGACCTCCTCGTCGTGCTCCCCACGGGACTCGGGAAGACGGTGATCGCCGCGCTGGTGGCGGCGGAGGTGCTCCGTCGCGGCCCGGGCAAGGTCCTCGTGCTCGCCCCCACCCGGCCGCTGGTCCGCCAGCACGCGGACTCGTTCGCGGCCTGGCTCGTTCCGCTCCGTGCGGCCCGGTTCACCGGGACCGTCGCCCACCCCGAGCGCGAGGGAAGGTGGGACGACGCCGACGTGGTCTTCGCGACGCCGGAACTGCTCGCGAACGACCTCGCGGCCGGTCGCTACGACCTCCGCGAGGTCGCGCTGGCGGTGTTCGACGAGGCCCACCACGCGGTCGGGAAGTACGCGTACGTTCCGATCGCCGAGCGGTACCGGGCGGCGCGCCCGGCGGACGGCCGGGTGCTGGGGCTCACGGCGTCCCCCGGCGGCCGCGACGAGCGGATCGAGGAGGTGGTCGGCGCCCTCGGCGTGCGGCGGATCGAGGCGCGGACGCGCGACGACCCGGGCGTCGCGGAGTACGTGCAGCCGGTGAAGATCGACGAGCGGTGGGTCGACCTGCCGCCCGAGTCGGCCCGCCTCCAGACCCTGCTCGCCGACGCGTCGCACGCGACCGCGCGCAAGCTCCAGAAGATGGGCTACCTTCGGACGAAGCCGATCGCGTCGCTCTCGGTGAAGGACCTGATCGCGCTGCGGGGGGAGATCTTCGCCCGGCCGGGACCGATGGTGCGCCGGTTCGGGCCGCTCTTCCACCAGCTCGTGCTCCTCCACCTCCACCACGCGCAGGAGCGGCTCGAGACGCAGGGCGTGGCGCCGTTCCTGCAGTACCTCGACCGCGTCGCGCACAAGGAGAAACCCGCGCGGGGCGACCGGGCGTTCCTCCAGCTGCCCGAGGTGCAGCGCGCCCGAACGGAGGCGGAGAAGTTCCTCGAGCGCGCGGAACGCCCCTCGCACCCGAAGCTGGACGCCCTGGTCGATCTCGTGCGCGAGACCCTGGCGGGCGTCGCGGGGCATCCGCCGCGGATCCTCGTCTTTGCGCAGTACCGGGACACCATCCAGGGCATCCAGACCCGGCTCGAGGCCGAGGGCTGGAACGTCGGGCGGTTCGTCGGCCAGGCGACGCGGGACGCCGACGATCCGGGGATGTCGCAGAAGGAGCAGGCCCGCGTGCTCGACGGCTTCCGCGCGGGCCGTTTCCCGGTCCTGGTCGCGAGCAGCGTCGCGGAGGAGGGCCTCGACGTGCCGGACGTCGACCTCGTCGTCTTCTTCGAGTCGGTGCCGAGCGAGATCCGCGCGATCCAGCGGCGCGGCCGGACCGGTCGGACGTCGCTCGGGCGGGTCGTGCTGCTCCTCACGCGCGCGACACGGGACGTACGCTACCAGGTGGCGGAGGAGCGCCGGGAGAAGGCGATGCGTCGCATCGTGCGTCGGCTCTCGGCCGAGGGCCGTCGCCGCCGCCCGACCGGCCGGACCGGGTCCGCTCCCGCCGAGGAGGAGCGACCGCCCGATGCCCCGGCGGCCCCCGTATAAGGTTGCTTGCCGCGTGCTAGACCGTGCGCGTTCGTCGGCGGGTCTAAATAACGCCCATCGGGTCGAACGCCCCCGTAAGAATGGGCCTCGCTACGTGGCTGGCTCAGAACCCGGGACTCGTGGCCCTCAGCGTGATCGCGCTCGCGCTGACAGTCTACCTCATCTTCGTCATGGCCCACCCTGAGCGGTTCTGAGCGGACCGGGGCGGACGGTCGATGGCGCTCGAGCTCCAGTCGCTCTGGGACATCGTCCTCCTCATCGCGCTGATCATCGCGATCGCGCCCTGGTTCGGCGCGTACCTCGGCAAGGTGTACATGGACCGGCCCCTGTTCGGGGACGTCCTCCTGAACCCGATCGAGCGGGCCGCCTACCGGGTCCTCGGCACCTCGCCGCGGAAGTCGATGCGGCCGGGGGAGTACATGCTCGCGGTGATGCTCCTCAGCGGGGGCGTCTTCGCGTTCCTCTACCTCTACTTCTTCCTGCAGGCGGGACTTCCGCTCAACGCGACCGGCGTGCCGAACATGACGTGGGACCTCGCGTTCCACTCGGCGGCGAGCTTCACCACGAACACCGACTACACGCACTTCACGAACGAGTCCCAGATGAGCATGGGCGCGGAGCTCATCGCCTGGCAGCTCGCGCTCTTCACCTCGACCGCGACCGGGCTCTCGGTCGCGGTCGCGATGATCCGCGGCTTCGTCCGCCGCGACGGGACGCTCGGCAACTTCTACGTGGACATGGTCCGCACGATGACGCGGGTTTTGATCCCGCTCGCGACGATCTTCGCGCTCGTCTTCGTGCTGTTCGGCGTCCCCGAGACGCTGCGCAACTTCGTCGACGTGACCCCGCTCAACGGCGGGGTGCAGACGATCTACCTCGGGCCCGTCGCCTCGTTCCAGTCGATGAGCCTGCTCGGCTCGAACGGGGGCGGCTGGTACGCCGCGAACGCGGCCTCCCCGCTCGCGAACCCCTCCGCCGCCTCGAACCTGTTCATGACCGGCGTCATGATGCTGATCCCGTTCTCGACGCCGTTCGCGTTCCAGCAGGTCGTCCGCAAGCGCGGCGAGGCGTGGCCCTACATGGGCACGATCCTGATCATCTTCGTCATCGCGGTCGGTCTGTTCGTCGCGTACCAGGCCGCGACGAACCCCGCGCTGCTCAGCGTGCCGAACCTGGGGGCCGCGTCGAACGGGTACCCCATCGGCGAGGAGACGCGGTTCAGCCTCCCCGAGGCCTCGCTGTTCCAGGTCGCGAGCGTCTACTCCAACGTCGGCGCGAACAACCTGATGATCGGCTCGGTCCAGCCGGTCGCCCAGATGGTCCTGCTCTTCGGGATGTTCACCCAGAGCACGCCGGGGGGCGTCGGCGGCGGGTTCGGCACGCTCCTGTTGTTCGCCGTGCTCGCGATCTTCATCGGCGGCCTCATGGTCGGCCGCACCCCCGAGTACCTCGGGAAGAAGATCGGCACGACCCAGGTCAAGTGGGCGGCGCTCGCTCTCCTCATCCACCCCGCGATCATCCTCATCCCGTTCTCGGTCGGCGTCCTCGCCGGCGCGCCGGGGATCCAGGGCGCGACGATCGGCGCCTCGGCGCACAACTTCACGTCCGTCCTCTACGAGCTGACCAGCGAGGCGGCCAACAACGGGAGCGCGCTCTCGAGCGCGTCGTTCAACGACACGACGATGTTCTGGAACGTCACCGGCGCGATCGTGATGATCGTCGGCCGGTTCGTTCCGTTCTGGGCGATGCTCCAGGTCGGCGGCCTCTTCGCCGAGCAGGAGACGCTCCCGCCGGGCCCCGGGACGCTCAAGACCGCGAGCCTGACGTTCACGATCTACCTCACGATGATCCTGATCATCATCTCGACCCTTCTCTTCCTCCCCGTGATCGCGCTCGGGCCGCTGGCCCAGATCCTCTGAGCTATGGCGGCGGAAGCGGGCGCGCAGGTCTCGGTGCGGAAGGTCCCGCACCTCTCCGTCCGGCGGGTGTTCGTGGAGTCGTTCCGCCTCTTCGACCCGCGGCGCGAGTTCCGGAACCCGATGATGTTCGTCGTCTACGTGATGATGTGGTTCGTGCTCCTGCTCACGCTGTTCCCCCGCGCGTTCCCGGACATCGCGCGGTTCTACAACCCGACCTACTACCTCGCGGTCACCGTCCTTCTGTTCCTCACCCTCTGGTTCGCCCACGTCTCGGAGGCGATCGCGGAGGCACAGGGCCGGGCGCAGGCGGACAGCCTCCGGGAGATCCGCAGCGGGATCCGCGCGCGCCAGGTGATGCCGGACGGCTCGATGCGCTGGGTCGCCGCCGACGTGCTGCGGATCGGCGACACGGTCGAGGTGCAGCCGGGGGAGCCAATCCCGATCGACGGCGACGTGATCCACGGCGCCGCGCTCATCGACGAATCGATGATGACCGGCGAGTCCGCCGCCGTGATGCGCGAGAGCGGCGGCGACAAGACCAGCGTCCTCGGCGGGGCGCGCGTCGTCCAGGGGACGGTCCGCGTGCGGGTGAGCGCGGTCCGGGGGGAGTCGTTCCTCGACCGGCTGATCCGCCTGGTCGAGGGCCAGGCCCGCGAGCCGACGCCCAACGAGCTCTCGCTCGGCGTCCTCCTCGCGGCGATGACGATCGCCCTGTTCACGGTCGTGGTCACCTTCGTCTACGTCGCGAACTTCACCTCGATCATCTCGGTCGACCTCGCGACGATCGTCGCCCTGTTCATCTGCCTCATGCCGACGACGATCGGGGGCCTCCTCCCGGCGATCGGGATCTCGGGCATCAACCGCGTCGCCCGCGCGAACGTGATCGCGAAGAGCGGGAAGGCGGTGGAGGCCGGCGGCGACCTCGACACGATGATCCTCGACAAGACCGGGACGATCACCGTCGGGAACCGCCTCGCGGTGCAGTTCATCGCGGCCCCCGACGTCTCGATGGACGCGGTGGTCGAGGCGGCGATGCTCTCCTCCAGCCTCGACGACACGCCGGAGGGCCGGTCGATCGTGCGCCTCGCCGGGCGGCGCGCGACGCCCGTGCGTCGCCTCGAGCCCGGGTCGTTCAAGGTCCTCCCGTTCACCCCGGAGCGCCGGATGAGCGGGATCGTGCTCCAGGACGGGACCGAGTTCTTCAAGGGGTCTCTCCAGGCGATGGAGGGCTACGGGGCCCATCTCCCGTCGGAGACCCGGCGCGCCGCGGCGGACGCGTCGCGCCAGGGGATGACGCCCCTCGCGGTCTCCGTACAGAAGCGCGTGGTCGGCCTCGTGATCCTGAAGGACGTGGTGAAGCCCGGCATCAAGGACCGGATCCACGAACTCCATACGATGGGGATCCGGACGATCATGTGCACCGGCGACAACCGGCTCACGGCCGCCGCGATCGCGCAGGAGAGCGGCGTCGACGAGTTCGTCGCCGAGGCGAAGCCCGAGACGAAGCTTCAGCTGATCGAGCGCGAGAAAGCCGAGGGCCGGATCATCGCGATGAGCGGGGACGGGACGAACGACGCGCCCGCGCTCGCGCGCGCCGACGTCGGGCTCGCGATGAACAGCGGCACGAGCGCCGCGAAGGAGGCCGGGAACATGGTCGACCTCGACAACGATCCGACCAAGCTGATCGAGATCGTCTCGATCGGCAAGCAGCTCCTGATCACCCGCGGCGCGCTCACGACCTTCTCGATCACCAACGACGTCGCGAAGTACTTCGCGATCATCCCGGCGATCTTCGTCGCGGCCGGCGCCGCCGCGCTCCCCGGGGTCGCCGCGCTCAACGTCCTCGGGCTCTCGAACCCGGACCAGGCGGTCCTCGCCGCCCTCCTGTTCAACGCGCTCATCATCCCGCTCCTGATCCCGCTCGCGCTCGCCGGCGTGCCGTTCCGGCCCCGGCCGGCGATCGACCTCCTTCGCCGGAACCTGCTCTACTACGGGTTCGGAGGCCTCGTGGCGGCGTTCGTCGGGATCAAGCTCTGCTACCTGTTCATCGCCTGGCTCGGCGGCCAGCCGTGGGTGGTCGCGCTCGGGAGCGCGATCGCCCACGTCCTCCCGCTCGGAGGCCTGTGACCGCGATCCCGCCCCCTACGTCCGGCGGGGCGGTGCCCGCGCCGCGGCCGCCGAGCGCCGCGAACCCGCGTCCCGCCCACTCGCTCCGCCAGCATCTCCGGGCCACGCTGATCCTGCTCGTACTGGTCCTCTTCGTCTCCGCCTTCGCCTACCCGCTGTTCGTGACCGGGGTGGCGCAGCTCGTCGATCCGTACGCGGCGAACGGGTCGCTCGTCGACTACCCGAACGGCACGGTCGCCGGGTCGGCGCTCGTGGCGCAGAACACGGACACGCCGTACCTGTTCTGGGAGCGACCGTCGCTCACCGACTACAACACGACGCTCGGGGCGGAGTCCCCACCGGGCCCGTCGGACCCCGCGCTCGGCGCGCTGCTCAACGAAACCATTGCGTACATGGAGAAGTATGGCACGTACACGGTGAACGCCTCGCTTCCGTTCTGGCTCGTGTCGCCGTCCGCATCGGACATCGATCCGGACCTCACGCCCGAGGCGGTCCTCGTCCAGGAGATGCGCGTCGCGGCGAACACCAACCTCTCGGTCGCCTGGCTGACGAGCTTCGTCAACGCGCACATCGTGAACCCGGTCGTCCCGGACCTCGGCGTCCCGTACGTCGACGTCCTTACGCTCGACCTCGCCCTGCTGCCGTACACGGGGCGGTGATCGGGTGTACCAGAAGATCCTCATCCCGGTCCGCGTGCCCCCCGAGGTCGAGCCGCTGGTGCGGTTCGGCGCGTCGCTCCTCGACGCGGACGGCGAGCTTCGGGTCCTCCACGTGATCCCGTCCTCGACGCTCCCCGAGGTGACGCGCGAGTGGCGGGCGTCCGTGAACCTGGTCGTGCCCGCCCACGAGGCCGGCGCCGCGCTCGACGTCCGCGTCGATCCCGAGGTCCGCGCGTCGACCGACGTTCCCGGCGAGATCCTCGACAGCGCGGAGAGCCACGGGGTCGATGCGATCCTGATGACGCTGCGGGGCGACAAGCGCAGCCGCAACCCGTTCGTCGGACACACCGCGAGCGGGATCCTCCACCACGCCCACGCGGACGTGCTGATCGTCAACCGGCTCGCCCTCACGGCCGGCAAGCTCCCCCGGATCGTGGTCCCGTCGTTCCGCCCGATCCCGCTCCCGAAGGTGATGCGGCTCGCCGAGGAGCTCGCGCTCCACCAGGGCGGGATCCCGATCACGACCGTCACGCTCCTCCCCCCGGAGGAGGGACCGGACGGGGGCATCGTCCGCGAGGAGACGACCCCGCGCGGGATCGAGATCACGCACAAGCGCGCGACCCTCGGCCGCTCCGTCGGCCACGCCCGCCTCTCCCAGGCGATCCTGCAGGTCGCCCAGCGCGAGCGGTTCGGCCTCCTCCTGGTCGGCGAGGAGGGGGACCGGGAGGGCGGGGCGCTCCTGACCCGGCGCTTCCTCGAGGAGCTGTTCCGCGCGGCGCCGTGCCCGGTCCTCGCGCTGCGCAGCTAGGACCGCGGAGGCGGATGGGCGAGCTCTGGTTCGTCGGGCTCGGTCTCTCGGACGAGCGCGGGCTCTCCGAACGGGCCCGCGCCGCGCTCGCCGACGCCGGCGAGGTCTTCGCCGAGGAGTACACCGCGGTCGCCCCGGCGGGGACCCTCGACCGGCTCGCGACCGGCCTCGGACGGCCGATCCGGCGGCTCGACCGCCCGCTGCTCGAGTCGGAGCGTCCGATCCTCGAGGCCCTCGGTCGGTCCGAGCGGGTCGCGCTGCTGGTCGTCGGCGACCCGTTCGCGGCGACCACACACGTCGCGCTCCGCCTCGCCGCGGAGCGCGCCGGCCACCGGTGGCGGTACATCCCGGCGGCCAGCATCCTCACCGCGGCGGTCGGGTTCCTCGGACTGATGCACTACCGGTGCGGGCGGACCGTCTCGCTGCCGATCCCAGCCCCCGGCTTCGAGCCGATCTCCCCCTGGGAGCAGATCGCGGCGAACTCGGGCCGTGGGCTCCACACCCTGGTGTTGCTCGATCTCCGGCCGGAGGAGGGGCGCTACCTCACCGCGGCCGAGGCGCTGCGCCTCCTCCGCGCCCGGGACCCGGAAGCGCGGTTCCTGCCCCGGAGGGCCGACGTGGCGGTCGCCGCCCGCGTCGGACGGGAGGACGCGGACGGCTGGATCGGTCCGGTCGAACCACTCGCCGAAGCGGACTTCGGCGCGCCGCCCCACGTCCTCGTGGTCCCGGCGCCCGAGCTCCACTTCGAGGAGGCGGCCGCGATCCGCCGGTTCCGCTGGCCCCGCCCCGACGGCCGCTAGGTCGTGCCGGGTGGTCGGCCCGCTCCGGGCGACGGGAGCAGGGCCTCGGCGAACTGCCGGATGCGGAACGGCCGCAGCAGCACGGCGTCCGGACCGCCGTCGTCGGGCCCGGTG
>DATJRX010000038.1:0-8121 GCA_035504395.1 Thermoplasmata archaeon
CCGGGCGACCGTGGGACTGGAAGGCGACGGAGGTCGATCCGGCGCAGAAGGGCCGGGTCCGCGACCGCCTGCTCGGCCTCACGATCGGGATCGCGACCCGGCTGGTCGAGGAAGGCGTCGCCACGGCCGAAGCGACCGACCGCGGGGCGGTCGTGGGCCTCCGCCGTCGGTGGGGACCGTTCGCGCAGCTCTCCTCGGTCGGGGTCTCCGAGGGCCTGGGTCTCGCCGAGGCCTACGCGCGGGCCTGGCCGGGGAACTTCCCCATCTCCCAGGAGCTGCGGGAGCGGGCGTCCCGGGGCGAGCGCGCGTGGCCGATCCGGCTCGTCCGGGTCGATCGGCGCGGCCCGGTCGCCTGGGTCCTCCTCGACCGCCCCGAGGTCCTGAACTCGCTCAATTCCGAGCTGCTCGGACAGCTCGAGGCCGCGTTCCGCGACCTCGAGGGGGCGCCGGGACTTCGGGCGGTGGTGCTCGCCGGCTCCTCCCCCGTCTTCGCCGCGGGCGCCGACATCGAGGAGATGCGCGCCAAGACGCACCCCGAGGGCGTCGACTTCGGGTTCCTGGGCCAGCGCGCGGCCGAGCGGATCGAGCGGTTCCCGACGCCGGTGATCGCGCTCGTGGAAGGGTACGCGCTCGGGGGCGGCCTCGAGATCGCGCTCGCCGCCGACTTCATCGTGGCCGCCGAGGGCGCCGTGCTCGGCCTCCCCGAGGTCGGCCTCGGCATCCATCCCGGCATGGGCGGCGCAACGCGGCTCACCCGCCTCATCGGGCGCGCGCGGACGAAGTACCTCGTCTACACCGGGTCGCGCGTGAGCGCGGAGGAGGCGTTCCGGCTCGGGTTCGTCGCCCGCCTCGTGCCCGCCGACACGGCGCGGGCAGAGGCCGGGGCGATCGCCGACACGATCGCGGGGAACGCGCCGCTGGCCGTCCGCTGGGTGAAGCAGGTGATCGACCGCGGGGCCGACGCGTCGACCGCGAGCGCGCTCCATCTCGAGGCCGAGTCCGCGGGCCACACGTTCGCCACGTCCGACCGGGTCGAGGGGATGACGGCGTTCCACGAACGCCGGAAGCCCCGGTTCGAGGGGAAGTAGGCGCTACGCCCCCGAGGCCAGGAACGCGCGGTAGCCGTCGGCGTCCAGGAGGTCGGCCTCCGGGACCGGCTCGGCGAGCTTCAGCTTGAAGATCCATCCGCGGCCGTATGGGTCCTGGTTGACGAGCTCGGGGTGGCCCTTGAGGTCGGGGTTGACCTCCACCACCGTCCCGGCGGCGGGGGCGTAGACGTCCGCGACGGTCTTCACCGACTCGAGCACGAGCACGCTCGCGCCGCGCGCGACCGTCTTCCCCTCGCCCGCGGGGTCGACGAACACGATGTCGGTCAGCTCCGACTGCGCGTGGTCGGTGATCCCGACCGTCGCGCTGTCGCCCTCGACGCGGACCCATTCGTGGCTCTTGGTGTACCGGCGATCGGCCGGGATCTTCTCGTCCGTCACGTTCCCAACTCCCACTCGTGCGCGTACTTCACCTGTTCCGCCGTCGGCTCGTCGAGACGGACCCCCATCGACGGGAGCGCGGCCATCGCGACCGATCGGTCGAGCTCGCGCGGCACGGGGTGGACGCGCGGCTCCAGGGTCCGCCCGTGCCGGGCGAGATGCTCGGCGCTGAGCGCCTGGAGCGCGAAGGAGAGGTCCATCACCTCGACCGGGTGCCCCTGCCCCGCGGCGAGGTTGATGAGACGACCCTCCCCGAGCAGGTAGGCCCGACGACCGTCGGCGAAGCGGTACTCCTCGACGCTCCGCCGCACGGGGCGGTGCGCGACCGCGAGCCCTTCGAGGTCCTTCCGGGAGACCTCGACGTCGAAGTGACCGGAGTTGGCGAGGAGGCACCCGTCCTTGAGAACGCGGAAGTGCTCCGCGCGCACGATCCCGGTGTTGCCCGTCACGGTGACGATGAGGTCGGCCTCGCGCGCCGCGTCGAGCATCGGCAGGACGCGGTAGCCATCGAACCGCGCCTCGAGCCCGCGGACGGGGTCGATCTCCGTGACGACGACATCCCCGCCCAGCCCACGGAGCCGGGCGGCGACGCCCTTCCCGCACCAGCCGTAGCCCGCCACGACGCAGACCCGGCCGGCGATGAGCAGGTTCGTCGCGGCCAGGATCCCGTCAATGGTGGATTGACCGGTGCCGTACCGGTTGTCGAAGAGGTGCTTCATGTCGGCGTCGTTCACGTCGATCGCCGGGAACATCAGGCGGCCCGACCGTTCCAGCGCCCGCAGGCGGGTCACGCCGGTCGTGGTCTCCTCGGTCGACCCGCGGATCTTGCCGCGGTCGTTGCGCTCGGCATGGACGAGGGCGACCAGGTCGGCGCCGTCATCGATGATCACGTCCGGGTCCGCGTCGAGCATCGCCCGGATCCCCGCCCGGTAGTCGGCGACCGACTCGCCCTTCTGGGCGCGCGTGTCGACTCCGCCCTCGCGGAGCGCGGCCACGGCGTCGTCGTCCGTGGAGAGAGGGTTGCCCGCGGCCAACCGCACATCCGCCCCGCCGGCCGCGAGGGCCAGCGCGAGGGCGGCGGTCTTCGACTCGACGTGCAGGACCGCCGAGATCGTCAGTCCCTGGAACGGGTGCTCGGCCTCGAAGCGACGCCGGATCCCCTCCAGCACGGGCATGTGGGCCCGCGCCCACTCGAGCTTGAGACGGCCGGCCTCCAGGTCGCCGACCGTCGCCACGGCGCTCCGAGGCCGGGACGGCCATAAAGGTTCTCGGAGCGCCGGCGATCCGCCGTCAGGAAACGATCCCGGCGCACCCCGGATGGGTCGAGCCAGGGAAAGAAGGGGTTCGGCCGAGGCTCACTGGGTGACCGCGCCGCAGAACGGACAGACGAGGTACTCGGGCGGGATCTCCTTGCCGCAGCTCGGGCAGGGCTTGAGACCGGAGGTCGCGGCGCTCGCCCCGCTCGGGGGGGCCGACGGGGCCGCCGCCGGGGCGGGCGTCGCGCCGGCGCCCGGGGGAGGGGCCATGCCCGCGCCGCCGCGCGGCGGGGATCCGCCGGGTCCCGCGGTCGGAGCGACCTCGGAGCCGGCGGGCGGCTGGCTCATGCCGGTCCGGGGCGCGCCCTGTGACTGCTGGGCCTTCCACTGGCTGAACGGCACGTACGTCGGCTGGCGCTTCCACCAGTCCCAGAAGGCGCTCTCCGTGTAGTTGTCGCCGAGCTCCTTCTTCGCCTCGGCCCGGAACCGCTCCGTGAAGTCCGCGTACGCCTGGCGCTCGGGGTCCGACGCGCCCTCACCGGGCGTGCCGAGCAGCTGCGCGCCGCACTCCGGACAGTACTGGGAGTTCGCCGGGATCGTGGACGAGCAGCGGCTGCAGCGGACGAGGTCGTTCTCGAACTCGGCGCCGCACTTCGGGCAGACGGTCGCGTCCGCCGGGATCAGCTCGCCGCATTCCCCGCACTCGACCAGCTTCCCGGCGGCCTGGCGCCGGAAGAGGAGCAGGACGGCCACGATCGCGATCACGATCGCCGCGGCGATGACCAGCCAGAGCCAGAGCGGGAGCCCGAGGAACTTCTCGAACAGGAAGCCCGTGGCGGAGGTGGTCGACGGGACGGAGTAGGTCCCTGGGAACAGGTAGGTGGTGGTCGCCCCGTTGTAGGTGGCGGTCGCCTTCAGGTAGTAGGTCGTCCCGGGCGAGAGCAGCGAGCTGAGGCGCGACGACCAGTAGACCTCGAACTTGCCCGCGAACGACGAGCCCGACGCGATCTGGATCGGGGTGCCGCCGCCGACCGGCGTCGCGGTGATGAAGATCACGGCCGGCTGCGTCCCGTTGTACGCGATCACGCCGGTGGTGACGTAGGCGTTGCTCGTGTCGAGCGGGCTCGTCGGCGGAACGAGCGAGACGATGACGATCGTCGACGGCGCGATGACCACCGAGGCGTTCAGCGCGAGCGAGCCGCCCGCGTACTGCTGCTGGCCGTAGTTCCAGCTCAACGCCACGTAGAACCCGTGCGTGAAGTTGCCCATCAGGCCCGTGACGCTGTCGTTGACGACCCACGAGAGCGTGAACGTGTAGGTCTGCCCGACCGCGGTGAGGTTGAGGTCGCTCGCGGTGAAGTTCGAGAGCGCACCGAACGCACCGCTCTGGTTCCAGAACAGCGAGGCGTTGATGTTGAAGATGCGGGCCGTGCCCGCGTCCACGAGCGTCAGCTGGACCCCGAGCTCCTGGCCCTCGCGGACGGAGCCCGCGGGCGCGGCGGTCCCGTTCGCGAGGATGACCGGGGCCTGGAGCGTGGCCGCCCCGTAGTATCCGGTGACCGTGGTAAGCGGTTGGGCATCCGGGAGCCCGAAGCCCGGAGTGCCGTTCGCCACGCCCTGGGGGTACGGACTGACGGCGGCGTAGACCCAGACCGTAGGGATCCCGGTGTTCGGGAGCGAGATGCCGACGTGGTAGTTGCCGAGGTAGTTCCCGTCCGGGATCGAGGTCCCGGTCACCTGGGAATCCGCCAGCAACAGCCACGCCTGACCCGCGACGTTCGACGTGCCGTACGACGGCACGCCGTGGAGGCCGTCCCAGTAGTTCACGTAGCCCCAGATGGCGGGGCTCGCGGTCGAGAGCGCGTTCGCGGCGTTGGCCGTCGCGTTGCTCAGCTGGTTCGAGTCGTAGGCGTAGAACGGCGAGAGTTGGGCGTCCGCGACGTGGATCTGGTCCTGCCCCTCGAGATCGAAGGAGGCCCAGCGGTAGAGGTAGACCTGCCCCGTCCCGTCGGTGAGCACGGCCGAGGTGCTGAAGTTCGCCGGGTACGGCTGGACGAACGTGACGTTCGCGAGGAACGCCTCGGCGTCGTCGTAGACCTCGAGCTTGTTCGAGTTCCAGGGGTTGATCGGTGACCCGACCGACGTGTTGGCGTAGGAGGGCTCGAAGTTGAGGTCGATGAGACTGTTCACCGCGTTGAACCTCGAGCCGGCGCCCCAGGCGGTGATGTTGAACGACGGATCCGGGGTGAGGGTGATCTGGATCTGGCTGATCGTGACGGCCCCCGTGGCCGTGACCGCGCTGAACACGACCGACTGGTTCGAGTCGAACGGCGCTCCGGAGTTCATCATCGCGGCGACAAGGGCCGATCCCACGCCCGCGGTGAGCGTGTCGGTACCGGTCCCGGCCGCAAAGCTCGCGGTTCCGATGTGATAGGTGGTGCCGCCGTAGTCGATGCCGACCGCAGCGTTACCGGTTCCCGCGGCGTAGGTGATGGAGACGGTGACCGCCGACACCTCGCTCGGATAGAGCGCGGCCTCGGCGACGGTGAGCGGATCGTTGTTCGGCAGTGCAAAGTCCGCGGCAGGGAACGTCGCCCCGGTGGTGGGCAGGCTCAGCCCGGTCGCGGTGATCGGGGGCGGCGCACCGACCCCGCCGTTCGCGGTCCAGTTGTCCGAGTAGGTGTTGAGGTAGTCGCTCCCGAGGAGGCTCAGCTCGCCTCCGTCGGTGACGTTCAGGACCGGTGCGAACGCCTGGTCCGCGAGGAGATCGGACGGGCCGTTGGAAGGCACCTGAAGGTCGATCGGGATCGCGAGATCCCGCTCGATGAGCGAGTCGTTGAACGTCGCGGACGCCCCCGCGCCGGAGACCTGGACCCAGCCGGGGAACGCGAACGTCGAATCCCACGCGGTGAGCGTACCGGTGACCGAGACGAAGATCTTCGCCGAGAAGTTCTGGACGTTGGTGTCCGCGGTGATGCCGGAGTCGATGAAGTCGACCGTGCCGGCATCGTTCAAGCGGAAGATGTGTGAGAACTGGACGGCGAGCGAGTTTCCGTTCGTTACGAACTGGACGAACGAGATCGTGGTGTTCTCCACGATCAGGGTCCCGCCGGCCTCGACCGTGATGTTGCCGCCCTGGTAGTACGTTCCCCCGGGCGACGGAGACTGGATCGTGACCGCCTGGCCGGGCGCGACGATCAGGTCCCCGTAGGTGCTCGCGGCCGGATGCGCGCCCGACGTTCCCGGGAGCGCCGCGGAGCCCCCGGTGGCCCCTGGGCCCAACAGCGCGGACGCGACCAGCAGGACGAGGACCGCAAGGGCGAATCCGATGCCCAGAAACGATCGGCGTTGGGTGGGCGCCGTCCCTCCGGAGCGGGAGGGGACTGGCCGAGACACACTCACGGACGAAAGAAGGCCGGCATCCCCTATTTAAACACTCAGGCGCCAATTCCGCACGGTCCTCTCGGCGGAGAACGGGGCCTACGGAACGGAGACCACGATCTTGCCGAACAGGTCCGGGGCGTCGAACCGCTCGAACGCCTCGGCGGCCCGCTCGAGCGGGTGGACCGAGTCGATCACGGGCCGCAGCGCACCGCTCGCGAGGTGGCCCAGCACTTCCTGGAACTCGGCTGCGCTCGCCATCGTGCTGCCCCGGATCGAGCCCTGGCGCCAGAACAGCGTCCGGAGGTCGATCTCGACGGTCGGGCCGGCGGTCGCGCCGATGACGACGACCCGCCCCCCGCGGGCGAGGGACCGGACCGATCTCGGCACGGTCGGAGCCCCGACCGAGTCGAACACGAGGTCGACCCCGTTCTTCTCGCTCCACTTCCAGAGCACGCGGTCGAGCGGGTTCTCCCCCTGGTCGAACGTGAGACCCACGTCGGCCCCGAGCTCCCGCGCCCGTTCGGCCTTGGACGGAGAACGGGAGGCGACCGCGACCCGGGCTCCGAGGAGCTTCGCGACCTGGATGACGGCCGTGGCGACCCCGCCCCCGGCCCCGACGACCGCGACCCGCTCTCCGGGCGCCAGCGCGCCGACGGTGCGGATCGCCCGCCAGGCCGTCTGGTAAACGAGGGGGGCCGCCGCGCCCGACTCGAAGCTCATGCCGGACGGGAGTGGATGGACGTTCCGCGCCGGCACGACGGCGAACTCCGTCGCCGTTCCTTGGAGGTGCTCGCCGACGATCCGGTAGTTCCGGCAGAGGGCCTCCTGTCCCCGCTGGCACGCGTCGCAGGTCCCGTCCCAGAGACCCGGATTGAGCAGGACCCGGTCCCCGACCGACACGCCCGCGACTCCGACCCCCGCAGAGTCGACCACCCCCGCGCCGTCGGAGCCGAGCACGTGCGGCCGCGCGATCGGGACCCCGGGTATGCCGGCGAGGGTGAACCGGTCCAGTCGGTTGAACGCCGCCGCCCGGATCCGGACGCGCACCTCCCCGGGGCCCGCCTGGGGCTCCGGGACGTCCACGAACTCGAGCCGCTCGGGTCCCCCGTGCTCCCGGAAGCCGAATCCCCGCATCCGCCCGGTCACCTCGGGTCGGCCTGGGACCAGCTCGTCCGCTCGGCCGCGTCCTCCAGGCGGATGCCGGCCGCGGCCAGCTCGTCGCGGATCCGGTCGGCTTCGGCGAAGTCGCCGCGGGCCCGGGCCCGCGCGCGCGCGGCGATCAGGATCGGTACCAGCCGGTCGAGGCCGGCCCGCGGGCCGTCGACCTTCTCCTCGAACAGTCCCAGGACCTCCCGGCCCCAGCGGTACGGCTCGGCGAGCGTCGCGAGCGCGTCGCCCGAGAGGTGGTCGAGTCCGGCGAGGTGCTCGCCCAGCCGCCGGGTCCAGCCGAACAGGAGCGTGATCGCCTCGCGCGAGTTGAAGTCGTCCGCCATCGCCTCGTCGAGACGATCGACGAGGTCGTCGGACGCGGCCGCGAGGTCGGCGGGGATCGGGTCCCCCGCCCGGTCCTCCCCGCCGCGGGCGAGGATCTCCGCGATGCGACGCGACGGGAGCGCGAGCCGGTCGTACGCCTCCCTCGCCTCGTTGAGGCTCTTCCCCGGGACGAAGTCGAGCGGACTCCGGTAGTGGGCGTTCAGGTAGTAGAGCCGGACCGCGCCGCCCCCGAACTCGTCGATCGCGCCCTGGAGGTCGAAGACGTTCCCGATCGACTTCGACATCTTTTCGCCCTGCAGCACAACGAACGCGACGTGGATCCAGTAGTTGACCATCGGCGCCTCGCCGGTCGCGGACTCGGAGAGCGCGATCTCGCTCTCGTGGTGGGGGAAGATGAGGTCGGCGCCAGCGCCGTGAAGATCGTAGCGCGCACCGAGGAGTCGCCCGGTCATCGCGGTGTCCTCCACGTGCCAGCCCGGTCGGCCCGGGCCCCACGGGCT
>DATJRX010000039.1:0-12926 GCA_035504395.1 Thermoplasmata archaeon
GGTGGCGTGGTACAACGAGGACCGACCTCACCTGAGCCTGAACTTCGAGCACGCCGAGACCCCCCTCCACGCCTTCGTGCGGAAGCTGCCCCCCGCCGCTCGGGCCCGACATCTGAACGCGCACCCGGAGGACCAGGTCCCCCGATGAAGCACACCAAGTGGGCCGGGAAGATCCGCCGAGAGCAACTACTTTCAGGACATCACAGCTCGACGCGCACGCGTCGCGGCCGCCGGTTATCCGTCGAGCGCGGTCCGGACCGCCGCGCGCGCCGTGGACGCGACCGCAGGGCGGCCCAGGAGCACCTCGAGGAGCTCTCGGTCCACGCCGTATTCCCGGAGCCAGCGCCCGAGCGCGCGCACCTCCTCGACCCGACCCTGCGCCGCCGCTCGGGCCAGCTCGTACTCCGGCCGCGGCACGCGGAGCTCGTCTCCTCGGAATCGCGCCGCCACCAACCTCGGACCGTCGGCCGTCGCGCTCCCGCGGTCGAGCGCTTCGGACCTCTCGAGCGGCGTCCCCCACTCGACCCGTGCGCCCGCGACGAACGTACCGACGAAGGCGCGCCCTCCTCGGACGATCCCGAGATAGGGCCAGTCGGTGGTCGCCACCGGCTCGATGAGGAACTCGGCGAGCGCTAGACCGACCGCGTCGACGGCGGGGCGCGCGACGGACAGCTCGACGCCCGCGGGGGCGATCGGGGCTCCGAGGAGCCAGGCCGAAGCAGGGCCGGAGAAGAACCAGCTCGACTCGGAGAGCCCCGGCGCCCGAGCGAGCCGGGCCAGGATCTCGCCCACCGCCGGTTCGACCGCGATCGGCGCGCCGGAGTAGACCTGGTCGAGCATCGTCTGGAGCACGAACCGGCTCCGGTTGTACGCGGGTCGGACCCGGGGCGTCTCCGAGAACGGCAGCAGGAACCGACGATGCCAGCACCGCGGACCCCCGAACGGGCACGGCGAGGCGGGGTGCACGAACCCGAAGACATCGAGGGGGCCTTTCGGGGGACCGTTCGCGTCCTGCCCCCCGTCCTGGGCGTGGTACGTGAACGTCGACCGGTCGCCGTCGCGGTCCGTCGTCAGCTGGTGGAGGAATCCGCCCCCGAGGTCCGGCCCGGAGAGCATCTCGGTCGGCATCCGAACCTCGCCGGGGGGGCCCCGCTCCCCGCGCGCCCGTTCAGGTCGGCGGCGGTCGGATCTCGACCGAGGCCGGGATCGGCGTGCGGCCGGTCGTGAGCCTCAGGTGGCCGTCCTCGCGCCGGACGCGAAGGTAGGAGCCGCTCTCGAGGTTGTGCCAGGTGCCGCGCTCCTCGTCGAACGGTTCGCTGCCGACGAGGACCCGGTGCGGCAGCTCGGCGTACGCCATCTGATAGTAGCGGCGGGAGGGGTCGAGCAGGCCCTCCCCATGGTCGCCCGTCCACTGGCAGAACGCCCACATCTCGTCCGGACCCCGCGAGAAGATCACATTGAGGCCCGAGAACGGCGGGATCTCCGGGCGGCCCATCCCTTCCCATACCCGGTAGAGGTCGCCCACCGTGCGGACGTATCCCTCGAGCGGATCGTCGTGCTCGTGGATGTTGCGGACGAGGAGCCAGAACAGCACCTCGCTGTCGTTGACGCCACGGATCCGGGGCTCGTAGAGGCCCAGCATCGGCCGGGTCTCGTTCGGGAACGGGATCGCCCCGTTATGGGCGAACAGGCTCGTGTGGTCCTCGAACGGCTGGCTGTTCTCGAGCCCGAGGAGGCGCTCCGGCGGGAGGTTCAACGGGTTGCTCGCGTGACGGAGGTGGCCGACCACGAGGCGCGCGACGGTGTCGTGCGCGGTCGCGGTGAACCGCTCGCGCTCCCCCTCCTCGAACGCGCCGCGGACCCCCTTGACGACCTCGGCCCGTCCGCCGTCGGTGAACCACCCGATCCCCCAGCCGTCCTTTTGGGCGGTCTCGGGGGTCGCGTGCGACTGCTTCAGGAGCGAACGATCGGAGCGTACGAGCCACTCTTCCGCGGTCTCATCGCGGACGGAGATCATGCCGAACAGGCGGCACATCGGCGGGTCCACCGCGGCCGTATAGATAAGGGGCGGCCGCGGGGGTGGGCTGGTGGCGTCTCCGCCAGCAACCCTTTTACTCACATCCGAGCTAGGAAATTCGAGGCAACCATGGTCGCGATCGATGTCACCAGCTCCGCGCGCGAGCAGGTGCTCCGCATCATGGAGAAGCAGGGCAAGCCGGGCGCGGCGCTGCGGATCTACGTCCAGGGCGGCGGATGCTCCGGCCTCACCTACGGGATGTCGTTCGATCACCGCGAAACGGGCGACGAGGTCGCCTACGACCAGCAGGGACTGCAGGTCGTGGTCGACCGGGCGAGCGCCCCGTTGCTCGACGGGCTCAAGGTCGACTACCTGCTCGGGCTCGAGGCGTCCGGGTTCAAGATCTACAACCCGAACGCGAAGGAGACTTGCTCCTGCGGCAAGTCGTTCTCGGCGTGAGTCCCGACGGGCCGGGTTGCTTTATACCACCGGACGGGTACGAACATCGGGGTAGCAGAGGAGGGCCCCAGGCATGAGCGATAGTATCGAAATGAAATTGGAAGTCACCCGAGAAGCGCAGGACCAGGTCCGGGACCTCATCAAGAGCCAGAAGCCGGGCACCGCGGTTCGCGTCTTCCTCCAGTCCGGTGGCGGCGGCGGCGGTTGCGGCTGCGGCTCGGGCGGGGGCGGATGCGGGTGCGGCGGCGGGGGCGGCGGTCACGGCGGCGGCCCGACGTTCGGGATGGCCTTCGACAAGCCCCGTACCGGGGACAAGGTCGTCCAGATCGACGGATTCTCGATCGTGGTCGACGATCTCAGCGCCGAGATGCTCGCGGGCGCGAAGATCGACTTCGTCCAGGACCTGAACCAGACCGGCTTCAAGATCACGGCGCCCCTCCTCTCGGCCGAGGGCCATGGCTCCGAGGGCAGCGAGGCGGGCGGCTGCGGTTGCGGCGCCGGCGGTTGCGGCTGCGGGTAGACCGTAGCGCGTCCAACCCTTTCTTCCGTTTTCCTATCTCCACCGGACACCGCCCCGGCGGGGTTCGTACGGGACGGCTACATTCACTCAGTGATGTTGAACTGTAGCGCGTTCACAAACAAAGCAGTTAAGGCCGCCAGCGGCTAGACCGTTCCCGGGACCGAGATGGGCGACTTCGCGCTCTTCCTGGCGCTGACCGCGGTCATGGGCCTGTCGATCTTCCTGTCCCTGCCGATCGTCTACTCGAAGCGCGCCCAGGGACGATGGGCCGTCGGGCTCAACGCGGCCGCGATCGGCATCCTCGTGTTCCTGCTCGCGGACGTCTTCTCCGACGCGAGCCCGATCCTCTACCCGAACGGCTACGTCGCAAACCCCGCGTACACCGTCGCCTTCGCCGTGGCGTTCGTCGCGGCCTTCGGGGGACTGTACGTCGTCGACAACCTCCCGTCCCGCGCCGTCGGCGTCGAGGGAGGGCCGCGGGTCACCGCGCTCATCATCGCCCTCGGAATCGGGCTCCAGAACCTGACCGAGGGACTGGTCTTCGGCGTCAACTGGACCGCCGGGGCGATCGGCATCCTCGCGGTCGTCTTCGTCGGCTTCTTCCTGCAGAACGTTACCGAGGGGTTCCCAATCGCCTCGCCGTTCCTCGGGAGCGGCCAAAAGAGCCGCGTCTCGACCATGATGGGGCTGTTCCTGATCGGCGGGCTCCCGACGATCCTGGGCGGCGCGATCGGCTACTTCTGGAGCAACGACCTGTTCATCGTCACCTTCGACGCGCTCGCCATCGGCGCGATCGCCTATGTCATCCTCCCCATGCTGCGCGTCGCCTTCCGACCGCTCGAGTCTCGCGAGCTCTCGGTCCGGCGGAACCGCCTCGTCTATCTCGGGGTGCTCGTCGGGTTCACGATCGGCTTCCTGGTGAACGCGATCTAAGGGATCGGCGACCCTCGGCGCGAGCCGCTATCTACCCGACGCGGCGTAGCACGCCGAATGGCGGAGACCGAGCCGTCCCCGGTGGTCTGGGTCCAGATCATGCAGGCGATGGTCGCCCGAGAGCTGGTGGAGGGCTTTGGCCTTCCCGAGCGGCAGGCCGCGAACCTGCTCGGCGTGGTGCCGTCGTCCGTCTCCCAGTACATCTCGGGAAAGCGGATGGGTCCGAAGCTCGCCCGCTATCTCGCCGACGAGCGCGCGCGTCGGCTCGCCCGCACGACCGCCCAGCAGCTGATGTCGACGTCGGGTGACGCCCGCTCCGTGCTCCAGGCCGCGATCGCCCTCGAGGAGGTGTTCGCGCCCGCCGGCCGGGCGGGCGCCCACGCGCCGGCCGGCCCGCCCGCGGCGTCGACCGGTCGCGACGTGCCCCGATGGCTGCGCAACCGCATCGCGGGCGAGCAGAACGCGGTCGCCGAGTGCATGCGCCTCGCCCAGCGCTCCCGGGACGAGCTGACGCGCGCCCTGTTCCGCCAGATCGCTTCCGACAGCCTCCGCCACGCCGAGATCGTCGCGTCGATCGCGGCCTATCTCGACCGCGGGGTCTCGGTGAGCGTGCCGACCGGGATCACCCGGGCGGACGTAGAGCACCTCATCGAGCGCGAGCACGAGGCGGAGAAAACGTCGGAGGGCGACCTCGCGCCCGAGCTGGGCGGCGTGATGCGGATCCTCTGGGACAGCATGGAGGCGGACGAGCGCAAGCACGAGCTTCTGCTCCAAAAGTTGCTCGCGGCGTCGTCGCTCGCGGCTCCGTCCGGCGCGTCCCGCCGCCGCCCCTGAAGCGCGCGGCGGCACGCGGGGGTCCGGAGGGCCGCGCCCTCGAGGAGAGCGCGCGCTGGGGACCCCGGGGGTCCGGACCTCCGGGCCGGGACGCCGCGAAGGTTCGTACGTCTTCCCGATAACCCTCTCCTCGGTCCAAACGCGATCCCCCAGAGGAGTCCGTTGACGGCGATCGCTTCGGACCGTTCGATACCGGTGGAGCCGCCCGTGGGAGCGGAGGCGGCCGAGACCGGGGCCCCGGCGCCCTACCTGGTCGGCGGGATCGCGGCCAGCCTCGGCTCGATCCCGATCGAGGACCTGGAGTTCCGGGCGCGCTCGGTCACGCGCGACCAGGTGCGGGTCTGGTTCGATCGCTTTCCCGAGACGGAAGAGGTGGCCGTGCTGACGACCTGCCATCGCGTGGAGCTCGTCCTGCTCGTGCGTTCCCCCGCGGAGGTGTCCCGCTGGCTCGAGGTGCTCCCGGGTCCGGCCCGTTCGTGGCGCGTGCGGACCGGAGGCGACCTCGTCCACCATCTGTTCCGCGTGGCCGCCGGCCGAGAGTCGCTCGCTTCGGGCGAGGCCGAGGTCCGCCATCAGGTGCGGACCGCTCAACGATCGATCGAGAGCCGACACCCCCGCCCGGTGCTGGCCGGCCTCTTCTCGGCGGCAGTCGCGGCGGCCGAGGACATCGCCCCCGAGGGGGCCCGTCTCCCGTCGATCGCGCGCGTGGCGAGCGACGCTCTGCGGGAACGGGTCCCGGGCCCGTCCCCCCGGGTGCTCGTGGTCGGAACCGGCGCGGTAGGTCGCCAGGTCGCGGAACAGCTCACCGGGTGGGCGAAGGTGACGATGGCCTACCGCGCCCGGCCCCCGAGCCCGCAGTTCGTCGCGTCGACCGGAGTGCGAGCGGTCGGGCTCGGCTCGATCCCCGCCGAGCTGCCACGCGCGGACGCGGTCGTCACCGCGATCAAGTCCGGCGTCCCATGCCTCGAGATCTCCGATCTCCCTCGGGACCGGCCTCTCGTGCTGGTCGACCTCGGCATGCCGCGCAACATCGACCCGCGAGCCCGGACGCTCCCGAACGTTCACCTCATCGATCTCGAGGAGCTCCATGCGCGGCCCGGGCCCGGGGGCCCGCCTTCCGATGCGGACGCGCGGATCGAGGCGCTCTCCGAGGCCTACGACGCGGTGATGCAGCGGCAGCTTCGCGAGACGTGGGTCGACGCGTGGCTGGGATCGGCCGAGGAGATCCGGCAGGAAGAGCTCGCGAACGCCCGCCAGTACTGGGGTCCGCTGACCCCGGAACAGGAGGCCGCGATCCGGCGACTTACGCAGCGGCTCGTGGGCCGGCTGCTCGTCCCGTCCGCGGAACGACTCCGATCCCTCCCGGCCGGACCCGACGGCGACCGGGACCGGCAGCTGGCGTGGCGGTTGCTGCGTCTCGACGCCCGCGGCCCGTGAAGCGGCCGGTCCGGGTCGGCACGCGACGGAGCCGTCTCGCTCGGGTCCAAACCGAGCTCGTCCTCCGGCGCCTCGCGCGAAGCCACCCCGACCACCGATTCGAAGCGGTTCCCATCGAGACGAGCGGCGATCGGGACCGGACCCCGGGGAGCTCGCCGGACTTCACCGACGCGATCGACCGAGCGCTCGCGGGTGGCGAGGTCGACCTCGCGGTGCACAGCGCCAAGGACCTTCCCGCCGAGCTGGACCGGCGGTTGGTCCTGGCCGCGTGCCCTCCGCGCGCGGATCCGCGCGACTGCCTTGTCGTCGGGGCGGCCGTGGCGCACGGACGCCTCCCGGTCGGTGCCCGCGTCGGGTCCAGCAGCCTTCGGCGGCGCGCGCAGCTCCGTCGGTGGCGGGCGGATCTCTCGGTCGTGGAGATCCGGGGGAACGTCGACACGCGGATCGGCCTCGTCCGGTCCGGCACCATCGACGCGGCGATCCTCGCCGTGGCGGGGGTCGCCCGGCTCCGGCGCGCCTCCGAGATCGCCCGGATCCTGTCGCCCGCCTCGTTCCTGCCGGCCCCGGCCCAGGGGGCCCTCGCGGTGGTGGCACGGACGGACGAACCGAAGATGGTCGACCTCGCGCGGCCGCTCGATCACCCCGCGAGCCGGGCGTGCGTCGAGGCCGAGCGGGCGTTCTCGGCCGCGCTCGGCGGCGACTGTTGGATGCCCCTCGGGGCGCTCGCGCGGTGCCAGGGACGCACGCTCACGCTGACGGGCGAGGTGCTCACCCCCGACGGCCGGCACCGCCTGCGCGGCCAGCGTGCCGGACCGGCCGCGTCCGCCGAGGAGCTGGGACGCGCGTTGGGAGCCTCGTTCGTCCGTCGGGGCGCGCTCCGACTGCATTCTCGCCGTTCGGGGTAGGGCCCTGCCCGCTCGGCGCCCGCCTCCCACGATCGCCCTGCTCTCGGCGCCCGGGACCCTCGCCGGGATCGACGGCCCCCTCACCCGCGCGGGCGTGCGCGTGGTCCGGGTCCGCTCCGTTGAACCCCGGCCGGTCGCCTGGACACGGTGGCGGGACCGGGTCGAGGGGATCCGGCTCGTCGACGACGTGCTGGTGACGAGCCGAAGCGGCGTCGCGGCGGGCGTGGTGCCGTGGCGACGTCACGCGCCGACGGCCGCACGTTCCGCCCAATACTGGGCGGTCGGAACCACCACGGCGCGGGCGCTCCGCGCCGCCGGCGTGCGTCGCGTCCGCCGAGCCGCGACCGTGGGCGCGAGCGCGCTCGCGCGCGCGTTCGCCCGTCAGCCTCCGCGCACGGTCCTGTACTTTCGATCCGACCGCGCCGGACCGGGACTCGCCCGCTCCCTGCGGCGCAACGGGCACCAGGTCGTCGACCTCGTGGTCTATCGGCTCGAGACGATGGAGCGGCTGACGATCCGTACGCGCCGGCGCCTTGCCGCGGCGGATCTCTGGGTCGCGACCAGCCCCTCGGCGCTGGCCGCGGTTCGATCGGCGGGAGGCGCTCGGTGGTTCCGCGCCCGACTCCCTCGGACCCGCCTCGTGGTACTGGGGGCGCGCACGCGACGCGCGGCGGCCGCGTTCGGGTTCGAGCGGGTGTCGGTCGTCCCGACGACGACGACACAACGATTTACGCGCCACCTGCTGAACGAGCTCGGCGATGCCCGACCGTAGGATACCGACCGGCCGCCCGTCGTCGCCCCTCCCGCTGCGCGTTCGGCCCCGTCGACTGCGTCGGACCCCAGCCCTGCGAGAGTGGGTGGCCGAGACCGACGTCGAGGTGCGCCGGCTGGTCTACCCGATCTTCGTTCGCCCCGGGACCGGCCGGCCCCGGCCGATCCCGTCGATGCCGGGGATCGTGCAGTATACGATCGGCGACCTCGCCGACCTCGGTCGGGCGCTGCAGCAGGAGGGCATCCGCGCCGTGCTGCTGTTCGGCGTCGCGGCGAAGAAGTTCCCGGACGGGCGGGAGGCGTGGGCCCGCGACGGAGTGATCCCGGCCGCGGTCCGCGCGCTGAAGCGCGCCGCTCCCGAACTGGTGGTCACGACGGACGTGTGTCTGTGTGCCTACACCTCGCACGGGCACTGCGGCGTCGTCCGCAACCACGAGGTCGCGAACGACGCCACGTGCGACCTCCTCGGTCGCGTGGCGGTCGCGCACGCGGAGGCGGGAGCGGATGTGGTCGCTCCGAGCGCGATGATGGACGGGCAGGTCGCCCGGATCCGATCCGCCCTCGACGACGAGGGGCACGAAGCGACCGCCCTCTGGGCGTACGCGACCAAGCACGCATCGGCGTTCTACGGCCCGTTCCGGGAGGTGGAGCAGTCCACGCCCTCGTTCGGCGACCGCCGCGGCTACCAGATGGATCCCCGGAACGGACGGGAGGCGCTCCGTGAGCTCGTGCTCGACGAGCTCGAGGGCGCGGACCTCCTGATGGTGAAACCGGCGCTCACGGGCCTCGACCTCCTCGCCCGGGCCCGGTTCCGGGTCTCGATCCCGCTCGCCGCCTTCCAGGTGAGCGGCGAGTACGCGATGCTGAAGTGGGCCGCGGAGCGCGGCGTGTTCGACGAGGCGGCGGCCGTTCGAGAAACGCTCATCGCCCTGCGTCGGGCCGGCGCCGATCTCATCGTCACCTATTTCGCGCGGGACGTGGCCCGAGGGGCCGGGACGCCGCGATGACCGAGGGACCCGCCGAACCGACGGCCCCCGGGTCCGCCGAGGACGAGGCTCGGGACCTCGTGAAGTACACGTTCTTTCACCTCCGACCCGAGTGGCGGAACCTCCCCGCCCCGGAGCGGTCGCTCGCGAAGGACCGCTTCGCGACCGTGCTCGAGACGCCGCCCGCCGGAGTACTGGTCCGCACCTACTCCCTGGTCGGCCTGAAGGCGGGTACGGAGATGCTCGTCTGGTCGATCGGGCCCGATCTCCAGGGGATCCAGGAGCTGCACGCCCGGCTGTTCGGTACCCCGCTGGGGGGGTTCCTCGAGACGGCCTACTCCTACCTCGGCATGGCACGCCGTTCCGAATACCTGGGCACCCACTCGCACGGGGGCGAGGGCGCGAGCTCCCAGCGCCGGCCCTTCGATCTGCCGTACCTGTTCGTCTATCCGTTCGTGAAGAGGCGAGAGTGGTACGGCCTCGCGTACGAAGAGCGCCGTCGGATCATGGGCGAGCACTTTCGCATCGGGCACAAGTTCCCGAACGTGCGGATCCATACCGGCTACTCGTTCGGTCTCGACGACATGGAGTTCATCCTCTCGTTCGAGTCGGAGTCGCCGGCCGAGTTCCTCGACCTGGTGAACGAGCTCCGTCCGACCGAGGCGAGCCGGTACACCGCGCTCGAGACCCCGATCTTCACCTGCCGGCTCACCTCCGCCCGTCGGATGCTCGACCTGGCGGAAGGCCTCCCGTGACCCCCGCCGCCCCGGGACCCCGCTCGCGCGCGCTGTGGCGACAGGCGACCCGGCTGCTGGTCGGCGGGGTCGACAGCCCGGTCCGATCGTTCCAGGGCGTCGGCGGATCCCCGGTGTTCTTCGCCCGCGGCCGGGGCGCCTACCTCGTCGACGTGGACGGACGGAGGTACCTCGACCTCGTCGGTTCGTGGGGCGCGAACCTCCTGGGGAACGCTCCGGCGGCGATCGTGGCGGCCGTGCGCCGGACCGCGGCCCGGGGGCTGACGTTCGGCGCTCCGTCCCCGCTCGAGCAGGAGCTGGCGGCGAGGATCCGACGGGCGGCCCCCGAGCTCGAGCGCCTGCGCTTCGTGAGCTCGGGCACGGAGGCGGTCATGAGCGCGGTCCGGGTCGCGCGCGGGTTCACCGGCCGGAGCCGGGTGGTGAAGTTCGCCGGCGGCTATCACGGCCACTCGGATGGGCTGCTGGCGCGCGCCGGCTCGGGCGTCGCGACCCATGCGCTGCCCGATTCCGCCGGGGTCCCGCGGTCCGTCGTCGGCGAGACCTTGGTCGGCCGCTACAACGACGTCGAGGGCCTGACCCGTCTGTTCGAGGCCCACGGAGGCACGATCGCCGCGGTCGTCGTCGAACCCGTCGCGGCGAACATGGGGGTCGTGCCGCCGCGACCCGGGTTCCTGTCCGCGATCGGCTCGCTCGCGCACCGGCACGGAGCGCTCGTCATCGCGGACGAAGTGATCACCGGATTCCGCCTCCGCCGGGGAACGGTCCACGCCCGGATGGGGCTGCGCGCGGACCTCGTGACGCTCGGAAAGGTGGTCGGGGGCGGGATGCCGATCGGGGTCTACGGCGGCCGCCGGCGGGTGATGGAGATGGTGGCTCCGGTCGGACCCGTCTACCAGGCCGGGACCCTGTCCGGGCACCCGCTCGCGATGGCCGCCGGAGCGGCGATGCTCGACCGGCTCACCCCCGAGGTGTACCGGCGGCTCGAGACGACGAGCGTGGCGCTGCGCGACGAGCTCGTAGCGCTGGCCGAGCAGGAACGGGTCGCTCCGTTCCGAGTGCAGCGCGCCGGATCCCTGCTCGGGCTCTTCTTCACGCCCGGGCCGGTCCTCGACGACCGGGACGCCCTCGCGACCGACCGCGCGCGGTACGCCCGGTTCTTCCACGGGGCGCTCGACCGGGGCGTCTACCTCCCTCCCTCGGCGCTCGAGGCCACGTTCGTGTCGGCGGCCATGCGCCGCGCGGACCTCGGCCGGGCCCGCCCTGCGTTCCGGCGCGCGTTCCAGCGCGCCCGGGGGGCCGGATGAGGCGCGACCGGCTCCAGCGGGCGCTCCTCGGCGAGGCGACGGACACGACGCCGATCTGGCTCATGCGGCAGGCCGGCCGCCATCTGCCGGGATACCGGAAGCTCCGGGAGTCGCACCCGATCCTCGAGATCGCGCGAGATCCCGAGCTCGCGGCCGCGGTCACGCTGGAGCCGCTGCGGCGCTACGACGTGGACGCCGGGGTCGTCTTCGCGGACATCTCCCTCCCGTTCGCCGGCCTCGGCGTGGAGTTCTCGATCGATCCCGGCCTCGGCCCGGTCGTTCGGAGGCCGATCCGTTCCCGGGCGGACGTGGAGGGGCTGACGGAGTTCGACGCCCGGGCGTCCGTGCCGTTCGTCGGCCGGGCGATCGCGCGCTACCTCGAGCTCGAGAGCGACCGGCCGATCATCGGCTTCGCGGGAGGACCGTTCACGCTTGCGTCCTACCTGATCGAGGGAGGCCCGTCCCGGGACCACGCCGAGACGAAGCGCCTCCTCTATGCGGATCCCGGTACGTTCGACCTTCTCGTGCGACGACTCACGTCGATGACGATCGACTACCTGCGGCTGCAGGCCGATAGCGGCGCGGCGGCGCTCCAGCTGTTCGACACGTGGGCCGGGGCGCTCGGCCCGGCCGCCTTCGAGCGCCACCTGCTCGGCCCGCTCCAGACGCTGTTCGAGCAGCTGCGCCCGCTTCACCGGCCGACGATCTACTTCTCGACCGGCTCCTCCCACCTGGTCGAGCTCCTCGGGCGGACCGGGGCGGACGCCCTCGGCGTCGACTGGCGGGAGCCGCTCGGCCGGGTGCGCCGCCGCCTCGGGAACCGCATGGCGCTCCAGGGCAACCTCGACCCGGGCGCGCTCCTCGGGACCCCCGACGTCCTCGTACGGGAGGCCCGGGCGGTGCTGGACGAAGTGCCGGACGGCAGTTCGCACGTCTTCAATTTGGGTCACGGCGTCCTGCCCGCGACCGACCCCGAGCAGGTGCGTACCCTCGTGGACTTCGTCCATGCGTCGGGGAGCGGTCGGAGGAGCTCGTGAGCGAAGCGAACGACGCGGAGCCGAGCGCGGTCCTGCTGATGGGGTACGGGAGCCCGAACGGCGGGGCCGATCTGCCGTCGTACCTCGCCGACGTCCTCCACGGTCGCGCCCCCTCCGAGGCGATGGTCGCCGAGTACGTCCGTCGCTACGACCGCATCGGCGGGTCCCCCCAGAACCGGATCCTCGCGTCCTTGCGGGGGAAGCTCGAGCGACGCCTCGGGCAGGACCGGCCCGGGACCCGTGTGTTCCTGGGCGTCAAGCACGGGGCCCCGGCGCTGCGGGACGTCGTCCCCGAGGCCGCTCGGGCCGGGTTCCGCCACCTCGTCGCGGTCCCGCTCTCCCCGTACGCCTCGACCTGGATCAGCGAGCCGTACCGGGACGGCGTCGCGGAGGGGATCCGCGCATCGCCCGCGCCGATCGACGTCGACGTTCGGCTCGGCTGGCATCTCGATCCCCACTGGATCGCCTACTGGAACCGGGCGATCCGGGCCGAGCTCGCCCGGGCCGCGACCCCCGAGAGCCCGGTCCTGCTCTCGGCCCACAGCCTCCCGCAGCGCATGCGGGCGCGCGGCGACCCGTACCCCGAGCTCCTCCTCGCGACGTCGTCAGCGATCGCGAAGGCCGCCGGCCTCGACCGGTGGACGTTCACCTTCCAGAGCGCCGGGAACACCACGGAGGAGTGGCTGGGCCCCGACATCACCGAGGTCATGGTCGATTGGCAAACGAAAGGGTACCGCGACCCGCTGATCGCCTCGTTCGGCTTCGTGTTCGATCACCTCGAGGTCCTGTACGACCTCGACGTGGTGGTCCGGGAGTTCGCGGAGCAGCGCGGGATCGAGTACCGGAGGGTCCCGATGCCCAACGACGCCGACGAGGTCGTCGAGGCACTGGCCTCGCGGATCCGGGCGCCTCCCGACCCGCCGTGACGTCGGCGCTCCCGGCGACCACGAGGTGGGCCCGGACGGATT
>DATJRX010000040.1:0-42423 GCA_035504395.1 Thermoplasmata archaeon
TACGGGGAGTACGGCGAGATCACCTGGTCGGCGTCCGAGACCGAGATGTCCTCGAAGAAGAAGTCCTCCACGCCCTCGGTGTAGAGTCCGAGCGCGTCGTTCGTCGCGGTGAGGCCCTGGACGTCCACGCCCTCGACGTCCTCGAGGATCAGGCCGTAGGTCGGGAGTCCGAGGAGCGGGCCCGGGTAGTCCGTGCCGTTCGCGGCAAGGTCGACCACGTTCACGCCGTCCGCTTCGTAGACGACGGCCGCGTTGGCGCCGGTCTCGCTGGTCAGGTTGAACAGCGAGACGTCGTTGCTGTAGTAGGCGTCGACGCCGAAGTCGTCCTGGGTGGCCAGGATGTTGGACGCGTTCTCCCCGTTGACCGACCAGAACTCGACCGAGGCGAGGGGCTCCGTCCCGACCACGTAGTAGAGCGACGAGTTGCCGATGATGCTGACGTTCGAGACGTCAAAGATCCCGCCCCCGAAATTGAAGTAGTAACCCTGCGACCAGCCCGGGATCTCCAGCATGCCGCGGACCCCGTGGTAGAGGAACGACGCGGCCGACATGCCGAAGTCGTCGATCGAGACGTTGTCGCTCAGGTTGAGGGCCGCGAACAGGACGAACGTCGGGTAGGCGAAGTCGTTGACCAGGTTGAACGGCGTTGCGACCGTGATCTGCGTGTCGTTGATCCAGAGGTTGCCGTCGAGGTAGGTCACGCCCGACAATCCGTAGGAACCGAACGCCGCGACCTCCGCGTCGTTGCTGAGGTACACCGGCGTGTCGAACGTACCGGACGCCGGGGTCATCGTGATGGACACCACGCCCGAGGCGGTGAGCGGCGCGGTGATGTTGGGCTCGAATCCGCTCGCGAGGATCTCGGTGACGTAGCCGTCCCCGACCGCGGGCGGCGGGAGCTCGGTGACGAGCGAGCCGTTGGGCTCCGCCGGCCAGTAGGACGCATTGAGATCGCCCGAGGCGTCCCAGCTGGTCTCGTTGGCCACGAACGCGAATCCGGTGCTCGGAACGCCCTGGATCGTGAGGTCGATCGACCCGGGCGACGCCGCGGGGCCGAAGAGGCTCCCGCTCGTGTTCCAGAGACCGTAGAGCTGCGACGGGCCCTGGACCAGGGTCTCGGTCGCGCCCGTGTAGGACGCGGCGACACCGAGTGAGGTCTCGCCCGTGTCCTCGCCGTAGTCGTAGGCCGACGAGACGTTCTGGTAGCGGTCGGTGCTCGCGTTCCAGTACTGGAGCTCAGCGGTCGCCGCGAGCTGCACGATGTTCGCGTTCGCCCCGCCACCGTTCCCGCCGAAGATGATCTCGGCGTCCCAGAACAGGTAGCCGATCGGTGCGTAGTTGAACCCGTTCACCTCGAACTCGGGAGGGGCCGAGGGAGAGGCGAGTCCGTTGAACGTCACGTTGTCGAACGAGCCCGAGTAGGTACCGCTCGGGTCCGAGAGCGTGTAGTTGAAGAAGACGTCCGGCACCGGGGAGGGCCCCCAGTTCGAGATCGTGATGTTGTTGTAGAGCGTCAGGCTGAGCGGATAGCTGACGGTAAAGGTCGGGCCGTAGACGTAGTAGAAGCAGCCGTCCTGCTGGCCGGAGTAATTGAGCAGCGTGCCCGGGTTCAGGCAGGCGTGCGGTTGCGAGAAGTTCCAGATGTTGTCCTCGAACTGAAGGGTCGTGCCGTTGAAGTGGACCACGTTCTGGATCCAGAACGAGCCGTTGGAGGCGCCCGGGTAGGAGACGTTGACCGTGACCGTGTTGAGCTGGAACGTCATCCAGTCCGGGGTGGTTTGCCAGGCGGAGTAGCCGGGGTTGTAGTCCTGGAACGAAGCGAGGTCGAGGGACGCAGCGAAGCTCGAGGTGTTGTACTCGTAGGGACCGTTGGAGCCGAGGCCGAGGTCGGAGAGACCCATCGGAGCCGGGAGCCCGGGATACGAGGGACCGGTGATCGGGGTTCCCGGGGCCGGGATCGCGCTCGACGGAGCGCGCGGCAGTAGCGCCGCGGATCGATTGACCTTGCCGGACGCGATCTCCTGTTCGACCTCGGAGATCCCGTAGGGAAGGGTTGGACTGGACGTGAGGGCGGACGACGCGGCGAGCGTGGTGGGGTGCACGACCGGGGACGCGATCGGAGACGGCCCGTGCGAAGGAGGGGCGGCGGCCGCCGGCGCGGGCGAACCGGGGGAGGCTCCGGCGAGGCCGGGTCCGCCCGAGTACATCGCCAGCAGGCCCATCGACGAGAGGACCAGTACGGAGGTCACGAGCGCAACCGACAACAGGGCGATCCGACGGGCGGCCATAGTGCCCGCGCGAGAGACGTCCGGTACTTAACTCACCGGCGCGTGCGGCGACCGCTCGCCCGTTCCGACCCTGGGGAGACCACCGCCCCCGGCTAACGGAGGGCGAAACCGTCGATCCTCTGGTCGAGAATGACTCGAACGCCCGCGGAATGCGAGAAGGGGTTGCGGTGGGCCCCGGGCGGGACCCACCGTACGGCGTCGCGCGCTCAGTTCTGGCGGGGCGGCATCTCGGGAGCGGACGGGCCGCTCGCGGGACCGCTCATCGCGGCGGGAGGCGCCGGTCCGGCCGCGGTGGGGGGAACACCGCTCGGCCAGCTCTCGGCGTACCCACCGACCAGACCCTTGCGGGCTCGGCGCCGGGCGTAGGAGCGCCACTCGATCACCGCGACGGAGCCCACCACGGCGACCACGGCGAGGCCCGCCACGACCACGATGAGCCCGAGGCTCATCGGGGCGGACGTGCCGCCGGAGCAGCCGGCCGTGAGGCACTTCGACTCGGCCTGCGCCTGGCTGACGCTCATCGGCGAGCCCTCGACGGTCGTGCCGGGCGACGTGGACGCCGCCGGCTCGGGCCCCGAGGACGGGTCGGCCGTCAGGAGGCCGGTCGCCGCCGTGTCGGCCGCGCCGAAGGTCGTCGCGCCCGCCGTGATCTGGGGGCCGCGCGCGCTCGAGCTGACGAACATCGCCTGACCCGAGATCGAGGCGCTGCCCAGCGACTGGCTGTCGTAGCCGTGAGCACCGCCCCCGAACAGGTCGAACAGCGGCGGGGTCAGCACGAACCCGTCGTAGACCACGTAGTAGTTCCCGAGGGGACCCTCGACCAGGAGGATCACCGACGTGCGCTGCTTGTGGTCCGAGAACAACGGGACCGCGTACTGGGTCGCCTGGAAGCCCTTGAGCTCCACGCTGCCCGCGACGCCGGCGGTTCCGTTCGCGCTGCCCGAGCCCGCGCCGGTCGAGTTGCCGAACCCGTCGTTCGACCAGGCCCAGCTAAGGCTCCACGCGCCGGTCGGCGTGACGTACGCGCTCGAGTTCCACATCGTCGCCCCGCTGAGGTTCAGCGGGATCAGACCGAGCGCCGGCGAGAACGCGGCCGAGACGTGGGCGTTCCCGCTCACGTTGAGGCTCGCGGTCCGGGTGGCGCCCGCGTGGGTCACCGAGATCGACTCGGTGATCGCGCCCGAGATGAACGTCGCGTCGTTGATCAGCCCGAGGGCCGGCACCGCGACGCCGTTCTCGTAGACCGTCGACCGGTTCGTGAGGTTCGCGAACGCCGTGTCGACCTCCTGGCCGTGGTACTGGTACGCGGCGGACATCGCCGGTCCCTTGTACGTCGCCGAGACGTCGATCCCCACCGTGCGCTGTTCCTCGAGCTCGACCGTGGTCGCGCTCGTGTTGGTCTCCGTGAACACCACGGTCCAGCCGAACGACGCGTTCCACGAGAGGTTGGAGTCGCCCACCGAGAACGACCCGTTCGAGTAGCCCATTCCGCCGTACGCCCACTGGTCCGGCCCGTTCGCCGTCACCAAGAGGGCGGGCGACGCGCTCGCTGCTCCCGCGACCGAGGGGACCAAGGCGAAGGCCACCAGGGCCGCGACCGCGGAGGCCGCGAGCCATCCTTTCGCTCCACCGATTGCCGACATTTTCGCTCCTTCTCCTCCGTGACGGACGTGTTCCGTCAGGGGTTTCAGTCGCGGACCCCCGACATAAGGGACCGTTCCGGACGACCGCCGGTCGTTTGGACGCTATGCTAGGGACTAGCACGCTCGCCAGGGACCGGCGGCTCGGACGGGATGCGGAACCGCGCCCGGGCCGCGAGCTCGATCGACTCCGGATAGCCCGCGTCGGCGTGGCGCGCGACCCCGATCCCGGGATCGTTGTGGAGCGTGCGCCCGATGCGGCGGTCGGCGTCCGCCGAGCCGTCGGAGACGATCACGAGCCCGGCGTGGATCGAGTTCCCGATGCCGACGCCCCCGCCGTGGTGGACCGAGACCCAGCTCGCCCCGCTCGCGACGTTCAGGAGCGCGTTGAGGATCGGCCAGTCCGCGATCGCGTCCGACCCGTCGCGCATCGCCTCGGTCTCGCGGAACGGGCTCGCGACGCTGCCGGTGTCGTGGTGGTCCCGGCCGATCGCGATCGGGGCCGAGAGCTCGCCCGACCGAACGAGATCGTTGACCAGGTGGCCGAACCGCTCCCGCTCGCCGTAGCCCATGTAGCAGATCCGCGCCGGGAGCCCCTGGAACCGGACCTTCTCCGCGGCGAGCCGGATCCAGCGGCAGAGGTGCGCGTTCTCCGAGAACTCCCGCAAGATCATCGCGTCGATCCGATGGATGTCCTCCGGGGCACCGCCGAGCGCGAGCCACCGGAACGGGCCGCTCCCGAGCGCAAAGAGCGGTCGGATGTACTTCGGCACGTAGCCAGGGATCTCGAACGCCCGTGCGACCCCGGCGTCGCGGGCCTGCGTGCGGAAGTTGTTCCCGTAGTCGAACGCGCGAGACCCGCGGGCCTGGAGGTCGAGGATCGCGCGTGCCTCCGCGGCGATCGAAGCGTGAACCCGCGCGAGGTAGCCGGGCAGGTCATGCTCCCGTACGGTCGCGGCCTCCTCGACGGTCAGACCCTGCGGAATGTAGCCGACCCTGAGGTCGTGCGCAGCGGTCTGATCGCTGACGACGTCGGGAACGAGCCCGCGCCGGGCGACCTCGGGAAACACGTCCGCCGCGTTCGCGCACAGCCCGACGGAGAGCGGCCGACGGGCCGCCGCGGCCTCCCGGACGCGCCCGAGGGCGCCGTCGAGGTCGGGCGCGACCTCGTCCAGGTACCGGTGGGTCAACCGGCGCTCGATCGCGTGGGGATCGACGTCGACGACGAGGACGGCACCGCCGAGCATCGTGACCGCGAGGGGTTGGGCGCCCCCCATCTCGCCGAGACCGCTCGTGAGCATCCACCGCCCCGCGAGATCGGGGGCCCCGAACTCGTGCCGGGCGAGCGCGGCGAGGGTCTCGTACGTTCCCTGGAGGATCCCCTGCGTGCCGATGTAGATCCACGACCCCGCGGTCATCTGGCCGTACATCGTGAGTCCGCGCGCCTCGAGGTCCCAGAAGATCTCGTCCGTGGCCCAGCGGGGCACCAGGAGCGCGTTGGCGATCAGGACGCGGGGCGCATCGGCGTGCGTGGGAAAGATCCCGACCGGCTTTCCGGACTGCACCAGCAGCGTCTCGTCGTCGGCCAGGGTCGTGAGCGACGCGAGGATGCGGTCGAACGCGCCCCAGTCCCGAGCCGCCTTGCCCCGGCCCCCGTAGACGATGAGGTGGCGCGGATCCCGGGCGACCTCGGGATCGAGATTGTTCTGGAGCAGCCGGAACGCCGCCTCCTGGCCCCAGCCCCGGCAGGTGCGCTGCGGTCCGCGCGGGGACCGCACGACCCGATCCGACTCGAGGAGACGCGGCACGCGTCGGACGACCCCGGCGCCCGTATCATGCTTTCCGCCGGAACGGCGCGGAGGGGCCGGACTCGGACCGCCGGGAATTGGGATCGCTCCGGAAGGTTCTTTATCCCCACGGTCGCCGTACAATCGATGGAGGACGGGCCGAGCGGCCACTGTACGTCATGGTCGACGCATCCGCGCCCGTGCCGGGCTCCGCGGACGAGGAGTTCGAGCGGGAGGCCGCGGCGGCCGGGCTCGTGGTCCCGAAGCGTCGGGCGAGCGATCCCTGGGGCGCCCTCGCCATCGCGATCGCGATCATCGTGATCGTGGCCGGCGTGGGGGAGGTCACCGGGTGGCTGAACCTGAGGACCAATGCTCCCGTCGGGGGCTACAAGTACCAGACCTGCGCGGGATTCCCCGTCCGGATCTCGGGGGCGATCACGTCCGACCTCGACCCCTCCTACGCGACCTGGCTCGAGGATTCGGGTTCGGCGCTGTCCCAGTCGGTCGGCGGCTGCGTCGAGGTGAACGTTTCTGCGCCGGGATCGAGCTCGGTCACCTCCGTGCTCGCGAACTCGGCGTACCGCTTCGCGGCCACGTACGTCGGACCCGGCGCGCCCGGGACCCCCCCGGCCGGCGGGAACGTCACGGTCATCCCGGTGGCGCTGACCGCGGTCGCCATCGTCTACGACCTTCCGGGGGTCTCGGTCCCGATCAACCTGACGGGCGCGGCCCTGGCGGGGATCTACTCCGGCACGATCGTCCGCTGGAACGATTCGGCGCTCGTGGCGCTGAACCCGGGAGTCGATCTCAACGGCCTCCCGGCGATCCAGGTCCGGTACGACGCCGACGCCTCGTCCACCTCGCAGGTGCTGACGCAGTTCCTGTCGGCCCAGAGCCCGGCGTGGAACGACTCGGTCGGGAGCGGTCCGACGGTCTCCTGGCCGACCGGCGCGGGCGTGGCGTCCGACAGCGCCATGCTCGCCCAGGTCGGGTCCACGCCCGGGGCGATCGGGTACATCGATCTGCTCGGGAACGCTCCCAGCGGGGTCGGGATCGCGCAGATCGAGAACGCCGCGTCGACCTTCGTCCCGCCGAACGCGATCACCGCCTGGATCGCCGCCGAGTCGTTCGCGAACGCGACCGACGTGACCGAGGCGGACTGGTCGGGGTTCTCGCTGCTCGGCGCGACGGGGACCGGCGCGTACCCGATCGCGATGCTGACGTACGTCGGGGTCTACCGCGACATGGGCGTCGCCTACGGCGGAGCCCTCTCGCTGACGAACGCGACCTGGGTGCTCGAGTACATCTACTGGCTCACGAGCGGCGCCACGCTCGCCCCGCTACCGGCCGCGTTCAGCGCCGGCGCGGCCAGCCAGCTGAACAACGAGACCTACGACGGCACGCCGATCGTGCCGATCGACAACGAGACCGGCGAAACGGGAGGCGAGACCGGTGAATTCTGATCCCGCCGGCGCCCCGCGGTCTGACGCGGGACGGCGGTTCGTCCGGTGGGTCGTGGGCCTGCTCGCGATCGACCTCGGGCTGCTGCTCGGGCTCGGCGAGCTCCACGCGTCGGCCGGTCTCTGGGCCCCGCCCGCGGGGGTGCCCGCTTCGATCGCGCCCCTGCTCGCCCCGGTGTTCCTCGGCGTCGTCGCGGCCGAGATCGCGGTGCTCGCGGTGGTCGCCGGTGCGACGTTGCCCGGCCGGCTGCGCTGGTTGGTCGCGGCCCAGGTCCCGCTGGTCGCGCTCGCCCCGACCCTGGTCCACGGAGGGGCGCCGGCCCTCGCCTTCTCGCTCGCGGGCTCCGCGGTGATCGTGGCGATCTTCGTCCTGACGTTCCAGTACCTGTACCGGCACAAGCAGATCGACCCGCCGACGCTCCGGCTGCTCGTGGCGTGGCCGTTCGTCGCCCTGCTCACGGGCGCCGGGTGGTTCCTCTGGGTGTTCCAGGGTTCGGCGTGGCTCCTCGCGGCGTCGGTGCTCGCCCAGCTCGGCCTCGCGATCGCGCTCACGCTCGGGCTCCCGCTGGCCCGCGCTGGCGACCGGGTGCCCTGGCTGCTGCGACCGTTCTCGATCTTCGAGTTCCTGCTGTTCGCGTTCCTGGCCGAGTTCTTCCTCGGGGCGCTCCTGGATTACCAGATCGCGGGTCCGACGTTCCTCCAGTTCATCCCGTTCGTCCCGTACTCCGGCGCGACGCTCGCCGGGGTCGGGATCGCGACCTACAACGGACTCTGGTTCGCGTCCGCGATCCTCGCGAGCGCGTGGTTCCTCGTGCTGCTCGGCTTCACGATGGGACCGCTGGTCGCGCTCAAGATCCGCGAAGCGCACGAGCGACCGCAGAAGTACCGCCTCGGCCTCACGATCGGCGCGTTCGCGCTGGCGGCGATCTACCTGCCCAGCATCGCGTCGTCGACCCCGCTCGTCAGCTCCTCCTGGCTCGCGTCGGTCCCGATCCTCGGATGGGGGTTCGGGCTTCGCGACGGGGGCCCGTTCGAGTCGGGGGTCTTCGCCGCGGTGATCCTGATGTACGTGTTCGTCGGCGTCCTGAGCGTCCTGTTCGGCCGCAAGGCGGTCTGCTCGGTGATGTGCGGGGCGGCCCTGATGTACCAGGGCACGACGATGAGCGAGATGCGCGGGTTCAACCAGACGTCGCGCGTCGGGAAGTACTTCCTCGGGAGCCAGCTCCAGACGGGCTACCTCGTCGCCTCGGGCGTGGCGCTCGCGTCGCTCTTCTCGATCTCGGTCCTGGGGCTCCTCCACTGGATCCCGACGGTGCAGGTGGCGAACGGCGAGTTCGACACGTCCGCGCTCCCGCTGCCGATCGAGCTCTACTTCGGCGGAGTCTGGTTCGCGATGTTCGTCCTGACCCCGTTCATCGGGACCTACAACTGCGCGACCACCGGCTTCTGCCACTGGGGCGCGCTGACGGTCCCGTTCGCGCGCGTGGGGTTCTTCCGGCTGAAGGTGAAGGACAAGAAGGTCTGCCAGGCGTGCACGACGTTCGACTGTGCGAAGGCCTGCCCCGTCGGCCTGGTCGACATGCCGCTCCACTTCCGGACGGAGGGCGAGTTCCGCAGCTCGAAGTGCTGCGGCGTCGGCGACTGCGTGGGAGCCTGCCCGTACGGCAACATGTACCACCAGGACGTCCGGTTCTGGCTCCTCCGGCGCGTCCACCGCTCGGATCCGCGCTCGACCGGCGTGCCCGGGGGCGGGGTGCCCCTCCCCATGGTCCGGTCCACGGCCCCGGCGCCGGTCGCGACCCCGGGGCCGGCGGTCGAGGCGGCCAGCGAGCGCACACCGGCCTGAACCGCCCTCGGGCGCCCGGCGAACGAACGCCTTAAGCCACGCGCCGCGCCACCCGGAGGCGGGCCGATGCGCCGCCATAGCTCAGCCGGTAGAGCGGCTGATTTGTAATCAGCAGGTCGGGAGTTCGACCCTCCCTGGCGGCTTCGCGCCCGGCCTCCGCCGTCCGCCCGCCCGGGCCTCTCCGGGGCTGTCTCCACCGCCGGCCGGTTTGCGACGAGCGCCGCAAGCTTGATAATCCGCAATGCGGACTTATACTCACCATGCCGAGGGTGCGCCGATGGCGCCGGGGCCGTCGCGCGGTGTCCCCGATCATCGGCACCATCCTGCTGCTCGGGATCACGATCGTCGCGGGCGTGCTCCTCTGGTCGTTCCGTATCTACACGCCGCCCGCGGCGCCGCAGGTGACGTTCCTCATCCGGTCGGGCGGAAGCAATCCCGTCTGGGGCGACCCGACCGACGAGTCCGGCAGCAGCGGGACGTACTCGCTGATGAACACGACGCAGATCATCATCGCGACCCACACCCCGCAGAACATCCCGCTCGACCAGATCATCATCACGTTCATCTGCGACAATTCGTCGAGCGGCGGTCCGACGACCACCCTCTTGACCGGCACGCTCGCCAACATGACCTGGATCCCGGGCGTCTCGGGCGGCAGCAGCGGGACCGCGCCCGTCGGCGCTCCGACCCTGGGCTACTGCGCGACCCTCAAGATCGGCGGCTACGGCGGCGGGTCGGTCAGCACGGCGTACAACCGCCTCTGCATCTTCGAGCCGCTCAACTCGACCCAGACCACGCTGCTCGAGAACGGCGACACGTTCCTCCTCTACATCCACAAGGGCGGCTACCCTCTCGACTACTCGCGCGACTGCGAGCCCGGCTACTCGGGGACGCCGTGCTTCGACGGGGACGACTACCACGGCGCTCCGCCTTGGTGCTTCACGACCTACGGCGCCTGCACGATCTACCTGAGCTACATCGGCTACCCGTCGACCCTGCTGGCGACGATCCCCGTCTACTCGCTCGCGCCTCCGACCGGGGCGTGAGGCCGCCCGCGGGACGGGCTCGGCCCGGCCCCGACCGCTCCGACGGAGCCTTTACGTGACGGAGCGACGCCTTCCCCGGACGGAGACCGGACCATGAGGAAGCTCGCGCGGCGGCAGTGGTGGACGGTGATCGTCGTCGTCGCCGTGGGCGTGCTCATCGTGATCCTAGGCCTGATCGCGGCCGGGATCCTCGTCCTGCCGCCGACCGGCCCGCCCGCGCCGGTAAAGATCTCGACCGTCTGCGTGACCTGGGAGCAGGGGAAGAACGCGTCGGGGAACTACTGGTTCGGGCAGAACAACTACTGCTACGGGGACCTGGCCCACAACCTCCCCTACTCGGCCGCCCCGGGGTCGACCGTCGTGATCCCGGTGGAGGTGCTGAACTACGACTCCGTGAGCCACACGATCTACTCGGCGCAGGTCGCGCCCCCGTTCTCGGTCGCGAGCACCTCGCCCCCGCTGCCGTACATCGTGACGTCGATCAACGTCAACCCCGAGGGGATCGACGGCGGTCTCCTGGTCTACACGGTCCTGCCGAACTCGCCGGGCGCGACGCTCTCGGTCAACGTGACCGTGAACGCGCTCGGCGCTCCGTAGGGCGCGGCGTCGCGCTCCCACGGGTCGACCCCGACCGCGCGGCGGCGTCGCGGCGGATCCACGTCCCGGCGATGACCCACGGCGGCTCGGGCCCGATCGGCTCGACGGCGTCCGACCGGTAGCGTTCGACCGCCTTCTCGTCGACCGAGATGCCGAGCCCGGGCCCGCTCGGGATGCGGAACTCCCCGTTCTCGATCGCGTAGCCCTTCACGAGCGACCGCTTCCAGTCCGGCCAGCTCGCCTCGAAGCTCTCCTGGAGGAAGAACGTCGGGAGGACCGCGTCCATCTGGAGGGTGGCGGCGGTCTGGACCGGGCCGAACGCGTTGTGGTAGGCGACCGGGGCGCCGCGGGCGGCCGCGACGCCCGCGATCTCCCGCCCGTAGGTGAACCCTCCCGAGTTCGTGATGTCCGGCTGGAGGATGTCGACGAGACCGCGGGCGAGGAAGCTCTCGAAGTCGGCCGCCGTCAGCAGGCGCTCCCCCAGGGCGACCGGCGTGCGGACCTTGCGCCGGAACTCCCGGAGGGCGTCGCAGAGCTCGGGCAGCACCGGTTCCTCCGCGAAGCGCGGGTGGAGGTCGTCGAGCGCGCGACCGGCCCGGATCGCGGCCTCGGGGTAGAACCGGCCGTGGTACTCGATGAGGAGGTCGACCGTCTCCCCGACGGCCTCCCGCACGGCGGCCACGCGCGCGACCGCCGCGGCGAGCCCCTCCGGCGAGAGGGTCCGATACTCGGGCCCGAACGGGTCGAACTTGAGGGCCCGGAACCCGCCGGCGACCATCGCGCGGGCCTTCGCGGCGAACTCGGCCGGCTCGATGCAGTCGGAGTACCAGCCGTTGGAGTACGCGCGCACGCGGTCGCGCACCGGGCCTCCGAGCAGGGTCGCGATCGGGGTGCCGAGCTCGCGCCCGATCAGGTCGTGGCACGCGATGTCCACGGCGGAGAGCGCGCTCGTCGCCTCCATCGACCGGGACCGGTAGAAGGAGTAGCGCTCGAACTCGCGCAGGCAGGCGGCGTGCTCGTGCACCTCATGCCCCTCATAGAAGCGGCCAACCTCGGGCACGGACGCGCCCACCGGATGGGTCATGAGGGTCGTCGGCGCCTCGCCCCAGCCCACGGCGCCGTCGGCGGTGGTGACCCGCACGAGGATCACGGTCGAGCTCCAGGGGGACGACAGCTCGTCGGCCGGCGCGGCGACCTCGATCGATTCGACACTCCGGATCTTCATGGGATGCTCCGGGCGGGGCAACCGCACGCCCGATTAGAGCCTTCGTCCGAGGCACGAGGGTTTTTGGTGGGGTCGACCGTGCCCGGGCCGGGGAAGGCCATGGTGCAGAAGGTGACCGAGGTCGTCGGGGTGTCGAAGGACGGATTCGCGCATGCGGCGCAGAACGCGGTCGACACGGCCGCGAAGACCGTGCGCAACCTGCGCTGGTTCCGCGTGACCGAGCTCGAGGGAGTGATCAAGGACCAGAAGGTCGCGGAATACCACGCGACCGTGAAGCTGTACTTCGACCTGGACTAGGTCGGCGGCGGGGCGGCGCTCCGCGCCCGCGCGAGGGCGCGCTCGACGTGCGGACCGGGCCGGAGGCCCTCCACGACCTCCTGGACCCGGCCGTCGGGCCCGACGAAGAACGTCACCCGACGGGCCATGCCGAGCAGCCCGAGCACGCCGTAGGAGCGGGCGATCGACTTGTCCCGGTCCGAGATCAGGGGGAACGCGGCGCCGCACTCGGCGGCGAAGCTCTTCTGGTCCTCGACCGAGTCGACGCTGACGCCGATCACGTCGATGCCCGCCTTCTGAAGCTCCGGATACTGCTGCGCGAACCCCCGCGTCTCGAGCGAACAGCCGGTCGTGTGGGCTTTCGGATAGAAGTAGAGGATGACGGGCTTGCCTCGCCGGCTCGCGAGCTCGAACGGGGTCCCGTCGCCGGCGGTGCCGCGAAAGTTCGGGGCGAGGTCGCCGACCTGGATCATGGCCCGACGAGCGGCGGTCGCTATTTGAACCGGCGGGCCGGCCCCCGACTACGCGTCGAGCGCGAGCGCGTCCAGGCGCTGGAGCTCGGCCTCCGTCAGCTCCGGCACCGTCTCGACGCCCAGGACCTCGGAGAGCCGCTCCGGGCTCGGCAGTGGGACGATCGCCGACACGACCCACGGCCAGTGCAGGACGAAGCGAAGCGCGGCCTGCGCGAGGGTCCGGCGGCGGCCCTCGGTCAGGAACCCCAGCGAGAGGACCGGCGCGAACTCCCGCTCGAGCTCGCGCACGCGGACGGGGCCGACGTCCGGTCGCCGGGGACCGGCGGCCTCCGATAGCCGGGTGCCGTCGAGCCGTCCTCCCCCGAATGGATCCCGGGCGAAGAACCCGAACGGACCGAGGGCCGCCCGCCGTTCGAGCCCCCCGAGGAGCCGCCGGTCGACGAGCGACAGGGACCCCGAGAGGAGCTCCCCCGGGCGGGCGTCCGTCGGGGCGGCCCGGGGGCCCGCGCCCGGCTCGATCCGCCGAACGATCTCGGGGGCGCCCGGCCCGCCCCGCCCCGATCCCCCCGGCGAAAGGCGCCGGGCCTCGTCGTCCCCCTCGCTCGGGATCCACTCCACGAGACGGACCCGCTGCGGCGCCACCCGCTGGTCGGTCTCCGCGAGGCTGCGCGCGAGCGCGTGGGCCGCGTCGGCGTCGGGCGGGTCGATGCGACCTCGGGACCCGGCCGCGAGGCCCGCCGACGAGCGCGACGCGAGAACGACCAGATCGGGATCGGGCTCGGGGAACGCCCGGCCGAGGAGCCGCTCGACGCGATCCGCGCCGGCGCCCTCGGGAAGAGAGAACAGCGTGACCCCGGCCGAGCGAGCGCGCCGCAGCATCGCCTCGACGCCCCGCGCGGACTCGGGGGACGAGACGATCTCGGGTTCGAGCGCGAACCCGAGGACCGAGACCCCGAGCCCGGCGCCCGCGGCGGTCCGGCGGGAGATCGTGGTCTCGATCATCGGGATCCGGACGACCCCGGTCCCGGACAGGGCGGGGGCGTCGTGCTCGCCCATCAGGCGGCCCGGGCGACTTAAGGACGGCGGCGCCTAGCGCGCGCGATGGCCCGCGCGCTCCAGCTTCCGCTCGCCGAACGGAGTCGTCCGTCGCGGCTCGAGGAGGTGGTCGGGAACCCGAGGGCCCGCGCCCAACTGAGGGCCTGGGCGGAGTCCTGGCAGGCGGGGCCGCCGCGCCCCCTGCGGGCGGCCCTCCTCTCGGGACCGCCGGGCGTCGGCAAGACCAGCGCGGCGCTCGCCCTCGCCGCGGACCTCGGATGGACGGTCGTCGAGATGAACGCGTCCGACGCCCGCAACGAGGGCGCGATCGAACAGGTCGCGGGACGCGCCTCGATCACGCACACGTTGAGCGAGGCCCCGGCGTCGAGCGGCCCCCGCCGCGCGCTCATCGTGCTCGACGAGGCCGACTCCCTCAGCGGTCGGGCGACCGAGTCCGCGCGTCCCGCGCGCGCCCCGCCGACGCTGCGGGAGTTCCTCCGGGGGCGGTACGGCGCGATCGAGGCGCTCAATGCGGCGTGGGGGCTCGTTCCGAAGCAGAAGCCGCCTCCGTTCGCGGGCTGGGACGACGTGCCCCGGTCCCCCGGCAACTTCGCCTGGGCCCGGCGCCCCCTCCCCCGAAAGGACCTCGAGGATTGGCGCGGGGCCGGGCGAACGAGCGACACCTCCGACCGAGGGGGCCTGGGGGCGATCGCGCGGCTCGTGCGGGCGACGCGGCAGCCGCTCGTCCTGATCGTGAACGACGATCGGGTGCTCACCCGGTACTCCGCGATCTTCCGGAACGGGGTCGCCCGGATCCGGTTCCTCGCCCTGAGCGACCGGGAGATCGCGCACCAGCTCACCTCGCTCGCCCGCCAGGAGCGGATCGCCCTCGCCCCGGGGGCCCTCGACGCGATCGTCCGCCGGAGCCGCGGCGATCTCCGAGGGGCGATCAACGACCTCGAGGCGATCGCCCCCCTCCCGGCGACGCCGGCCCAGCTCGAGGTCCTCGGGCTCCGGGACATCACCGCCGACCTCGAGGCGATCACGGACGAGGCGTTGACCGAGGCGCGGCTCTTCCGCTCCATCGAGATCCAGAACCGGCTCGACGCCCCGCCGGACGACCTCCTGCCGTGGATCGAGGAGAACGTCCCGCGCTACGCTCCCGATGCCGGCCACCGCGCCGCGGCGTTCGACCGGGTCGCCGTCGCCGAGCGCCTGCTCGGCCGGGCGCGACGCTACCGGGTCTGGAGCCTGTGGAGCTACGCGAACGAGGTGATGACGGGGGGGGTCGGGCTCGTGATCCGCGATCGGCCGGCCCCGTCCGGCGGCCGGCCGTTCTTCCCGTCGTTCCTCGGGGCGATGGGCCAGAGCCGGGTGACCCGGGCGACCCGCGACGCGATCGCGATCAAGGCCGGGGTCCGCCTCCACCTCTCCAAGGCGAAGGCCCGCGCGATCGTTGTCCCCTTCCTCGAGAACGTCTTCGGCGACCGGTCCGATCCCCGGTCGAGCGCGCGGCGCCAACACCTCGCCGCCGACCTCGTGCGCGAGCTCGGCCTCTCGCCGGACGAGGTCGGCTACCTGGTGCGGATGCCCCCCGACTCGCCCGCCGTGACTCGGCTCATCGACGCCGGCCCGAACGCGGCCCCCTCCGCCGAGGAGCCCCCCGAGTCGTCGACCCCGCCGTCCGGCACGACCCCCGCCGCATCGACCCATCCCGTGCAGCGGCGCCTCTCGGAGTTCGGGACCCGATGACGGCGCCCTCGCCCCGGCCCCGCGCCGTCGTTTCGTGGAGCAGCGGCAAGGACAGCGCGTTCGCCCTCCACGAGGTCCGGCGCTCGGGACGCTTCGAGGTGGTGGGGCTGCTGACGACCGTCACCGAGACCTACCAGCGGGTCTCGATGCACGGAGTCCGGGAGTCGATCCTCGACGCGCAGGCGCGCGCGGTCGGCCTCCCCCTGCGGAAGGTCGAGATCCCGTCCCCCTGCCCCAACGAGGTCTACGAGCGCGCGATGTCGCGCGCGGTGGCGGAGCTTCGGGACGCGTCGGTGACCCATCTCGTGTTCGGCGACCTCTTCCTCGAGGACATCCGGGCCTACCGCGAGGACCGTCTGCGGGGGACGGGCCTCACACCGGTCTTCCCCCTCTGGGGCCGACCGACTCCGTCGCTCGCGCGGGAGATGATCGATGCGGGCCTCGACGCCCGGATCGTCGCGCTCGATCCGCGCGCCGTGCCGCGGGAGATCGCGGGCCACCGGTTCGACCGCGAGCTCCTCGATCGACTCCCGGCGACGGTCGACCCGTGCGGCGAACGGGGCGAGTTCCACACGTGCGTCGTCGACGGCCCGATGTTCTCGCGCCCGATCCCCGTCCGGGCGGGCGAGGTCGTCGAGCGCGACGGGTTCGTGTTCGCGGACCTGGTTCCGGCCGAGCTCAGCCCAGCCGCGCGTGCACCGTGACCGCTACGTTCCCCTTGAGCGCCCCGGAGATCGGGCATCCCTGACCGGCGGCCTGGGCGGCCCGGTCGAACTCCTCGGCGCTGAGGCCCGGGACCTTCCCGATCACGTTCAGTTCCATCGAGAGGACCTTCCAGGCGTCGCCGACCTTGTCGAACGTGGCGGTCGCGGTCACCTGGACGCGCTCGGGCGGCTTCTGCATCCGGGCGAGGCCGGCGGAGAGCGCCATCGAGAAGCAGGCGGCGTGCGCGGCCGCGAGCAGCTCTTCGGGGCTCGTCTTCCCTCCGGGAGCCTCCGTCCGCGCCGACCACGAGATCCCCATCTCGGGCAACGCGCCGCTCGTGCCCTTCACCCGGCCGCTCCCGTGGAGCAGATCGTTCTCCCAGACCGCCTCGGCCGTGCGCTTCGCTGCCATCGCGGTCGCGAACCGGACGCGCGATTTAACCTAGAGCGGGCGAGGATCGCGTCGACCCCCGGGACACCTTTTGTGCGCCGCCGCGGTCGTAGCGGCATGGTGCCCGCGCTGGACGAGCTCCCGAGGTACCTCGTCCTCAACCCGTCCTCGTCGATCCGCATCGAGCTCACGCTCGCCGCGGCGTCGTGCGAGATCGACATCGAGCCCGAGCGACCCCGACCGGGCCGTTCGTTCATCCTCCTCCTCGGGCCCCCGGGCGGGCCGTTCGTCCAGCGCGTGCGGCTGTCGGGCCGGGCGCGGATCTTCTTCGATCCGGAAGCGCCGGGCCGTTACGAGCTCCTCCTCGCGAACCCCGAGCGCGAACCGCTCACGCTGCGCCTGCGGGCCAAGGACGTCGGCCGGATCGAGTCCGAGGGCGGGGAAGCCCCTCCCCGGCCGACGCTTCGGCCGCGGACGACGGGCAGCGCCCGCCGGCACCGACCCCCCCCGCGACGGAGGGCCCGGTCCCCGGCGAAGACCCGTTCGGGCTAGCGCCGGGGTCGCGCGGGGACCCCCGAAGGGTTGAAGCGCCGGCGGCCTCCGGGGCGGCCGGAGGGGGCGTGGCGTGAGCGATCTGACCTTCTACCTCGCCATCGTCGCCACGCTGTTCGCGATCGTCGATCCGATCGGCACCCTGCCGTTCTACGTTGCCCTCACGCAAGGATTCACCGCCGAGGACCGGGCGGTCATCGTCCAACGGTCCGTCCTCGTGGTCGCCGGCGTGCTCGCCGTCTTCGCGCTGGTCGGCCGGTTCCTCTTCCAGCTGTTCGGATTCACGCTCTACGCGTTCGAGATCGCCGGCGGGGTGCTGCTGTTCTTCGTGGCGTTCGACATGCTGCGGGGCGAGATCACCCGCGTTCGCCTGACGCCCGAGGACCGCGAGGAGGCGATCGCGCGGCGCGACGAACTGTCGGTCGTTCCCCTCGGCATCCCGCTGCTCGCGGGTCCGGGCGCGATCTCGACCGTGATGATCTTCGAGGGGAACGCGCCCAACACGCTCCTCGCCGTCCTCGCGACGTTCGTCGCGATCGGGGTCACGTGCGTGCTGACGTTCGTGATCCTGCGCTACGGGCCCCGGATCCTGAGCGCGATCGGCCGCGTCGGGATCATGGCGATGACCCGGGTCCTCGGGCTCATCCTCGCCGCGGTCGGCGTGCAGTTCGTGATCGACGGGATCCTCGGCGCGTTCCCGATCCACTGACGGCCTTCTTCCGGCGGGGCGCGGGCTTCGGTGCGGCCGGGGCGGCGCGCCCGGTCGCGCGGCGGAGCTGCTGGAGCACCACGGTCGACGGGGTCGCGGGGTTCTCGTCGGCGGCCCAGACCTTCTCGCCCGCCCGGATCGCGACCGGGAGGTCGTTCTGCGCGGGCGGGAAGCCGCACTCGTAGTCGTCGGTGTAGGCGCAGTACGGGTTGAACGCCCGGTTGAAATCGAGGTCGTAGACGTCGTCCTCGTTCAGCTCGAACGTCAGGTAGCGGCCCGGGCCGTAGGACTCGCCGCCGCTCGTGAGGTCCCGGAACGGGACGAACACCGCGGCCCCGACGCCCTCCCCCGCGTGGTAGACGGCGAGCCGGACCGGGGTCGAACCGACCTTGAACGAGAGATCCCCGAGATAGCGCATCACCGACTGGCCGTCGCGGTTCGTCCGGAGGTACGCCTCCTCGGGCACCGGTCGGCGTCGGAGGGTGGCCCGAAGGCGGAACTTCGGGTCCGGCGGGAAGTACCGGAGCTCGTGGAACGGGACGCGGCCGCCGACGAACGGCGACTCCGGGTGGCGGGCCATGAACTCGTCCTTCATCCGCCGCTCGTTCTCGAGCTCCTTGCGCCAGGCGGCGTCCGTCGCCATCGACCGACGGACCGCCGCCCTGTCTTAACGCTTCGGCGGGGGGGTCCGGAGATCGCAGAGCATGAGGTCCTCGTCGAGGTACTGGTCCCCGCGGCGGACCCCGGCCGGCACCCGGCCGATGCCGACGAACCCGTGCCGCTCGTAGAGCCGGCGGGCCCGCGCGTTCGCCGCGAACACGCTCAACCGGACCAGGTCGAAGGTGCCGCGGCATCCGGCGAGGGTCGAGCGCAGCAGCGCGTCGCCCGCCCCCCGACCGCGGAAGTCGCGGTGGACGAGGATGCCGAGCACCCCGACGTGCCCGTTCTCGGCGCTCGGCGAGGGACCCTCGCGGCCGACGACGCAGTTCCCGACCACGCGGCCCTCGAGCTCCGCGATGCGGACGACCGCATCCCCGGCCAGGGCGCGACGGTACAGTCCCGAGAACCACGCGGTCTCGTCCTCGTAGCTCGGCCGCTCCCGGAAGAGCGTGATCCCGATCTCGGGGTTCGTCTCCCGCTCCTCGTAGAGCAGGTAGTACATCTCGCGCAGCGGGTCGAAGTCGGTCCACCGGAGCTCGCGGACCGCCACGGCCCCGGCGGCCGCTTCGGGCGCCATCCGCGGCCGGTCGCTACGCGTACCCGAACTGGCGCTTCGCGAACTCGCTCATCCGCTCCGGGGTCCAGGGAGGATCCCAGATCATCTCGACCTTCGCGGCGTGGATGTTGGGGACCTTCTCGATCGCGGTCTTGATCTCCTCGGCGAGGATTCCGGCCACCGGACAGCCGGGCGCGGTGAGCGTCATCTTGAGCGTCACGTCGTCGCCCGCCCACTCGAACCCGTAGACGAGGCCGAGGTCGACGATGTTCATCGGGATCTCGGGGTCGTAGATCTGCTTCAGGTTCTCGGTGATCAGGCGCTCGCGCTCCGCGTACGGTCCCGGAGCGGCGGGCGCCGCGGGCGGCGTCGGAGCGGGGGAGGGGTCGGTCATCGGTACGACGACCGGCCGCGAACCTATAAGGTCGCGGGCGGGGCGCCCCGCCCGGGGCGGCCACGGCGAGAAATCCATTAAAGAACCCCCCGGGTGGCTCCGCGGGATGAAGGACATCCACGCGTCGACGCCCGCGCACGGGCAGCTCACCCTCCGGTCGGTCGGGGTCACGGGGATCCGCAAGCCGCTCGGGGTCCAGCGGCCGGACCGGGTGCACACCCTCTCGGCCACGTTCGCGGTCGCGGTCGACCTGCCGTCCGAGCGGAAGGGCTCCGACCTCTCCCGCAACGCCGAGGTGCTCGCCGAGATCGTCGACCGCACCGCGCTGCGACCGGTCGCGAGCCTCGAGTCGGCCTGCTCGTCGATCGCGCGGGAGCTGCTCGCCCGCCACGCCTATGCCTCCCGGGCCGAGGTCGAGGCGAGCGCGGAGTACTTCCTGGAGCGGGGCATCGCGGAGGGGAAGCGGAGCCTCGAGGACTACGCGATCTTCGCGGAGGCGGTCGCGGCCCGCGAGGGGACCGGGGCGGTCCGCGTCCGTCGGTCGATCGGCGCCGAGGCCGTGGGAATGACCGCCTGCCCGTGCGCGATGGAGACCTGCCGGGAGCTCTTGATCGCGGAGTATCCCCGGCTCGCGGACCCCAGCCTCGCGACCATGCCGGTGATCTCGCACAACCAGCGCAATCGGACCCGGCTCGTCTTCGAGCTCGGCGAGGAGGAGGAGGTCGAGGTCGACGAGATGATCGCGGCGATCGAGGCGGCGCAATCGAGCCCGACCTACGCCATCTTAAAGCGCGGCGACGAGGGGCGCGTCGTGTACGACGCCCACCGCCACCCGAAGTTCGTCGAGGACGTGCTGCGCGACCTCCTCGCGAGCCTCCCCGCCCGGTTCCCCCGGGTGCCGGACTCCGTGGTCGCCCGCGCCTCCACGTCGAGCGAGGAGTCGATCCACAAGTACAACGTCGACGCGTCCCACGACGTCACGTTCGGGGAGCTCCGGCGGCCGGCCGAGGGCTAGCGCGCCGGGGAGACCGAAGTGCGCGACGCCCTCGGAGCCCTTCGACGGCGTCCCGGCCGCACGGCTCTCACGTCGCTCGGGATCGGGCTCGCGGTCGGGGTGGTCGTCCTCCTGCTCGCGATCTCGGCCGGGGTCCAGACGAGCGCGACCGAGCTCGCGACCTCGAGCGGCGTCGATCTGATCGCGGCGAGCGCGAACACCACGATCACGACCGGCAGCGCCCCGCCCGTGCTGCACGCCCACGGCCTCGTGGCGCAGATCCCCGCGGCCGATCCGAACGTCGCCGTCGCGAGCCCGTGGCTCGTCAGCGACGTCGTCTTCGGGAACGCCTCGCTCTGGGCGGCGGCGAACGGCTCGTCGATCCCGAGCGGCTGGAGCCCCACCGGGGCGGGCTCGGTCGGCTGGATCCCCTCCGACAATTCGGGTATCGAGACGCCGACGATCTACCAGGGGACCGGGTTCACTGAGCCGGGCGACCCTCACTACGCGAACGGCTCGTACGCCGGCCCGTTCACCCACGAGATCGTCCTCGACCAGGGCCTCGCGACGGTGCTCGGGGTCGGGGTCGGCGACCTCCTCTGGGTCGGGGCGAGCACGCCCGCGAACGGCACCGCGCTCACCGGCTGGTACGCGAACGCGACCGCGTTCCGGGTCGTGGGGGTCTCGGGCCCGTTCTGGTTGATCCCGTCCGCGCTCCTCGCGTTCTTCTACCTCTCGGAGCTCCAGAGCGTGGTCGGGGGTGCGTCGGCGTCCACCGACTACGCCTCCCTCGTCCTCATCCACCTCACCGATCCCACGACGGCGGCGGCCGATCAGACCCGGCTCGAGACCGCGTTCCCGGCCCTCACCGTGTTCACGCTCGCGGACGTGCTCGGGGCGATCCAGCAGGTGGTGAACGTCTACCGGACCTTCGGGGAGATCATCGGGATCATCGGCATCGTGGTCGCCGCGCTGTTCGCGACCACCGTGCTGCAGATGTCCGTGGACGACCGCAGCCGGGAGTTCGCGCTCCTGCGCGCGATCGGCTACTCGCGGCTCCGGGTCGGGGTGAGCGTCGCGGAGGAGGGGCTACTGCTCGCCGGGATCGGGCTCGCGATCGGGCTCCCGATCGCCTGGGCCGGGGCGTGGGAGCTCAACCGATTCCTCCTCGGCCTGCTCGCGGGGCTGCCGTCGTCGTTCTCGTTCGTCGCGTTCCAGCTCCCGGTGATCCTCACCGGGGTGGCGGTGGTGGTCGCGATCGGCCTGTTCGCGTCGTTCCTCCCCGCCGTACGCGCCATGGGACTGCCCGTCGCCGAGGAGCTCCGCGCGCCATGAGCCGCCGCCGTCCCGCCGGCGCCCTGCGCCACGTCCGCCTGCAGCAGGTCCTCGCGATCGCCGCGATCGCGACGGCCGTCGCGCTCCCGGTCGTGCTGCTCAGCGTGGGCGGCGGGGTCTCCGACCACGAGCTGGCGGACCTCGAGGACTCCGGATACCAGATCGTGGTGAGCGCGGCCGGGGACCATGGGATCTCCGACTCCCACGGGCTCACCGAGCAGATCCTCGCGCTCGGGTCGGTCGCGGCCGCCTCGCCCGTCCTCAGCGTCGCGATCGATGCGTTCGGGAGCTCGGGGGGACCGACGCCGGTGCTGGCGGAAGGGGTCGTCCCCGGCGAGTTCCTCGCCACCCTGGGCTCGGCCGAGGCCGACCTGTTCCCCTCGCCGCTGCCCCTCGGGGATCCCACGGACCTCGCGCACTTCGCGAACGGGTCCTACGACGGGCCGGCGACCGACGACGTGCTCGTCTCATCGCCCCTGGCCGACGCCAACCACATTGCGGTCGGCGCGACCCTCCTCCTGAGCCCCGGCGCGAACCGCAGCCTCGGGGTCGCCTACCGGGTCACCGGGATCTTCGGCGTGGCGCCCACGGTGCTCGGCCCGACCGGGGCGTTCGCGGTCGTGCTGCCGCTCTCGGACCTGCAGGTGATGACCGGGTTCGCGCGGAGCCCGGGCGGGGCGCTCGTCGACGCCTCCGACAGCGTCGAGGTGTCGCTCGCGGGCGCGGCCGCCACCGAGCCCGGCGTGCTCGATCGGGTCCGTGCCGAGATCCAGTCGATGGTCCCGTTCTACGGCGTCTCGTCGCTCGACCAGGAGGCCCAGCAGCTCAAGTCGGCCTCGTCGGTCCTCACCGGCTTCTACCTCGCGCTCTCGTCGGTCGGGCTGATCGTCGGGCTGCTCTTCCTGGCGCTGGTGCTCGTCCGGCGCGTCGAGTCCGGCCGCCGGTCGATCGGGATCCGGCGGGCGCTCGGCCTCCCCGGCACACGGATCGCGGCCGAGATCGTCGGCGACGGGCTCGTGCTCGCGGCCGCCGGCGGGGCGATCGGGGTCGCGGGCGGCTACCTCATCGTCGCCGCGCTCGCGCAGTGGGGCTCCGCCGCGGTCAAGGTCGCGGCGCAGCTCGCCGTCTTCGTCCCGCTCACGCTCGCGCTGGTCGTCCTCGGGGTCGTCGCGCTCTCCCTCGCCGCGAGCGCGGTGGCGGTGCGGGCCGCGCTCCGCGTCGACATCACGGAGGCGCTACGATGAGCGCGGCCCACGTGCCCCGGATCGAGCTCTCGGCGGTCGAGCGCGTCTACGGCCGCGGCGTCGCGGAGCCGGTGCCCGCCCTGAGGGGCATTGACCTCGCGATCGAGCCCGGCGAGTACGTCTCGGTCGAGGGTCCGAGCGGCTGCGGGAAGACGACCCTGCTCAACCTCGTCGGCCTCCTCGACGCACCCACCTCGGGCGATGTGCGCTGGGACGGTCGATCGGTCGGGAGCCGCCCGGACCGCGAGCGGGCGCGCCTCCGCCTCGAGGGTGTCGGGTTCATCTTTCAGCGATTCTACCTCCTCCCGACGTTGACCGCGTTCGAGAACGTCGAACTGCCGATGCGGGCGCTGGGCACCCCGCGCGCCGAGCGCCGGCGCCGCACGGCCGAGCTGCTGCACGAGGTCGGGCTCGAGGCCCGCTCCCGCGCCTATCCGCACCAGCTCTCCGGTGGCGAGGAGCAGCGGGTCGCGGTGGCCCGGGCCCTCGCGAACCGGCCGGGGCTCCTGCTCGCCGACGAGCCGACCGGGGAGCTCGACAGCGCGAACGCGCTCGGGGTCCTCGACCTCCTCGATCGGGTCCGTCGGGACCGCGACGCGACGCTCGTCCTCGTGACGCACAATCCCGACGTCGCCCGGCGGGCCCGCCGGCACCTCGGCCTGCTCGACGGGCGGATCGCGTCGGACCACCGGGAGGTATGAGCCGTGGCGCGGATCGCCATCCTCCTCGCGGACCGCTGTCACCCCAAGGAGTGCCAGTGGGAGTGCCAGGCCTACTGTCCGCCGGTCCGGATGGGACAGGAGTGCATCGTCGAGGGGCCGCTGGGCAAGCCGATCATCTCCGAGACCCTGTGCATCGGCTGCGGCATCTGCGTCCACAAGTGCCCGTTCGACGCGATCAAGATCCTTAACACCCCCGAGGCGGATCCGAACGAGATCGTCCACCGGTACGGGTACAACGGGTTCCGGATGTACCGGCTGCCGATCCCGCCGCCCACCGGGATCACGGGGCTGCTCGGACCGAACGGCACGGGGAAATCGACCGCGCTCCGGCTGCTCGCCGGGACGCTCGTGCCGAACCTCGGCGACTTCGCGTCCCCGCCGGACTGGGCGAAGGTCCTCGAGCACTACCGGGGCACCGCGCTGCGGGCCCACTTCGAGCGCGTCGCCCGGGGGACGCTGAGGTCCGTCCTCAAGCCCCAGTACGTCGACTCCATCGCCGAGGAGGCCGCGACGGCGCGGGAGTACGTGGCGGCCTCGGGCGGCCGCGCCGAGCCGGTCCTCGAGGCGGTGGGGCTCGCGGGGCGCGCGGACCGTCCGCTGGCCGAGCTCTCCGGCGGCGAGCTCCAGCTCGCGTCGATCGCGCGCACGCTCGCGACCGACGCCGACCTCTACCTGATCGACGAGCCGTCGAGCTACCTCGACATCGTCCACCGCCTCGAGGTCGCCCGGATCCTCCGTCGCCTCGGCGAGACCAAGAGCGTCGTCGTCGTGGAGCACGACCTCGCGCTCCTCGATTACCTTGCCGACCAGGCGCACCTCATCTACGGCGAGCCGGCGGCGTTCGGCGTGATCAGCCATCCGATCCTGATGCGGTCGGCGATCAACACCTACCTCACCGGCTACCTCAAGGACGAGAACGTCCGGTTCCGCCCGGAGCCGGTGCGGTTCGTCGCGCACCCGCCGAAGCCGGCGGCGCGGACCGCGGCGCTCGTCGCGTTCCCCGAGCTCGAGAAGGAGTTCCCGGCCTTCCGGCTCTCGGTCGGCGCGGGCACGCTCGCGAAGGGCCAGACCGTCGGGATCGTCGGGCCGAACGCGACCGGCAAGACGACCTTCGTCCGGATGCTCGCGGGCGTCGAGACGCCCTCGCGCGGCACGCCGCCTCCCGGCGTCACGGTCAGCTACAAGCCGCAGTATCTCAAGGCGAACCAGCCGGCGAGCCTGCGGGAGCGCGCGGCCGCGCTCGCCGACGACCCGACGTTCGACGCGAAGCAGTTCGAGCGCGAGCTCGTGCCGGGCCTGCACCTCGACGAGATCCTCGACGTTGCGCTCCCGGACCTCTCGGGCGGCGAGCTCCAGCGTGCCGCGGTGGCGCTCGCGCTCGGCCGGGTCGCGACGCTCTACCTCCTCGACGAGCCGTCGGCCTACCTCGACGCCGACGAGCGGATGTCGATGGCCCGGCTGGTCCGTCGCCAGGTCGAGCGGCAGGCGGTGAGCGCGCTCGTGGTCGACCACGACGTCTACTTCCTCGACCTCGCGTGCGACGAACTGATGGTGTTCCGGCCCGACGCCCCGGACGGGTCGGCCGGCCGCGGCGACGGACCGTTCGCGATGCGGGAGGGGATGAACCGCCTGCTCGAGAACGTGGGGGTGACGTTCCGACGCGACGCCGAGACCCTGCGTCCCCGGATCAACCGCGAGGGATCCGCCCTCGACCGCGAGCAGAAGGCCCGGCAGGAGTTCTACTACGAGGCCGCCTAGCGACGCCCCCGCCCTCCGACTCCCCTCCCCCACCTAGTCGGGGCCGGCCGAGATGCCGCTCTCGGGGATGCCCCTCGACCTCGCGGAGTACCCGGCCCGGACGATCACGAACCGGCGCTTCCTCTCCCACGATCTCGGTGCGCTCGATCGCTGCTTCCTCCCGCCCGCGATGACGGGGCTGATCGACGTGGCTCCGATCGGGGTCCGCCGGTTCCTTGAGGACGACAACCGGGGCGCGGTCGCGCCGGCTCCGATCGCGACCCTCGACGGCGTCGACTTCTACCTCTCGGTCAAGGGGGTCGGATCGGCCGCGGACCCGTTCTCCGCGCGCCCGCTCGACCGGACCCTCGCCGCGGCGCTCACGACGGACGCGGACGTGCGCCGGCGCCTCGAGCATCCGGCGGTCGCGACGCCGGCCGGGCAGGTCGACCGGTTCGTGACGGGGGAGGTGTGGCTCCGCGGATCGCCGTACGGCGGCCAGGGGCTCGGCCATGCCGAGACCGCGCTCCGGCTTTCGGAGCAGGCCGACCCGACGTCGATCCGCGGCTTCCGCATCGCCCCGGTCGTGAAGGTCGCCTTTCTCCCGCCCGACCTCGCGGCACGAGTGCGCTCCCTCCACTGGTACCGGACCTTCCGGGCGCCGATCGTTCAGGAGCTTAGGCTCGTCCCGTCGAACGTCCGCATCTACTTCCACTCCCGGACCACCGTCGGCGCCGACGCCCGGACCGTCCTCGAACGGTACGGGATCGACTCCGACCCCCGGGCGCTCGCGTTCGAGCTGAACTTCGTGCGGAGCGGGATCGCGATGATGACGCTCTTCGCCCGCACGCTCGCGGCCGAGGGGGACCGGTGCTCCGGACTCGACTACCTGGACGTCTGGCTCGACAAGGACGCGGTCCTCGCCCCGAACGGCGAGGTGTTCTTCGTCGACCTCGAAGGGATCGAGCCGGTGCGCGTCGACCGCGCGGGCGTCGCGGAGAAGCTCGAGGACCAGGTGTACCGATCGCTCTACGAGTTCATGTTCGCATACGAGCAGATCGACGCCGAACGCCGACGCCGCTTCGGTGACGCAGGCACGCGCAAGGGACGGCTCGCGACGCTCGTGGAGCGTGCCCTCCGCGACGATCCGTGCGTGCGGCCCGTGCGATCGGGCGATGGACTCGACCTCGAGATCCGCCCGGCCGGCGCCGACCAGTCGTTATATACGAAGTTCCGGCTGCTCGACGCCTAGATGGCGACGTGCAGGGACGTCGCCGCGTTCCTCGCGGCGGTCAACGCCCGGTCGGTCTCGGCGCCGCTCGGGCCCGCCGACCTCGCCGTGCTCCAGAAGTTTGAGCTGATCTCGCTGCTCACGGCGGACGACCTCGCCGAGCTCCGCCAGCAGATCGCGCAGCTCTCCTCGGTCCAGTCGACGATCGCACAGGAGAGCGCCGAGCGCCAGCAGATCGCCTCGGAGGTCGCCGAGCGCACCGAGCACACCCACTCGTTCCTCTTCCGCCTCGAGGGATCCGAGAAGCAGAGCGCCGAGAACCAGACGATCGAGCAGGAAGCGTCCCAGCTCAAGAGCGTCGACAGCGACCTCGCCGAGCGGCAGCAGCAGTTCAGCGACCTCCTGGGAAAGCAGGCGATCGTGGAGAGCGCGGTGGCATGCGGCACCGGGTTCGTCGGGATGACCGGGACCGGCCAGCTCGCGCTGCGGGACCTGGGCGCGCGGATGTACCGCGTCTCGGACACCGACTTCTCGGCGTACTGGGCCGAGGCGGAGCAGATCGACGGCGAGCTGGCGGACATCGCGACGCGCAGCGCGACGTACACCGGTGCGCTGGCGGCCGCCCTCCCGGGCGTCGACCGCTCGTACCTCTGGGCGGTCGCGATCGGCGTGGCGAAGAGCGGCGGTGACCCGCAGGCGCGGATCTCGGCGTACCTGGGGGCGTACCGCGCGATCGCGTCGCTCTCCGCGAACATCGAGAACCGACTGATGGCGGCCGAGGTCCTCGCGTCGATGGACACCGCGTCGGCCCTGCCGCTCCTGCCCGAGCTCAACCAACAGGTGCTGCACGGTGGGGTACCGGCGGCGGCGTCGCTCGGGGTGGCGGCGATCCTCCTCTCGGGTCGTCGCGCCGACGGGAGCGTGCCGCTTCCCCAGCTCGCGCAGTTCCGGCCCCGCACCCCGTCGTACGAGGCCGCGGCGCTGCTCGCGATCATCAACCGACCGTTCGACGACGTCGCGGGCCGGTTCGACCAGATCCGCGCGATGTTCCACGGGTGGGGCTACGCGACCTCGGAGGACACCGAGCTCTCGTCGGCGTACCTCGCAGTCTCGGACGTTCCGGTCGAGACCGTGAGCCCGAAGCTCGCGATCATCTCCCGGGGGATGGCCACGTACCTCCAGTACCCGCTCGTCGCGTCCGCGATCCTCGCCTCGATCCCGGTCCTCGAGGCGAACGAGACCCTCAGCCTCGTCGAGAAGGCCTACGAGATCCTCGGCCGACGGACCGGTCCGATGGCGCAGGCGGAGCTGATCTGCCTCGCCGTGCGCATGGTGCACGGGATCCGCGTCCAGTCCGTGAACGAGCTCGACGCCACGGCGGCCGCCGCGCCCACCGCGGGCGCGGGCGTCTACCCCTACCGCTTCTTCTACGGCCCGCTCTGGGTCCCGATCTTCGTCGCGCACGGCATGTACTACTCCACCTACAGCGCGATCGGCGGCGCCCACCCGGCGCACGTGCACGCCGTCGGGGGCGGCGGCTGGGGCGGCGGGGGTGGGGTCGGATGATCGGCCGCGTCGCGCTCGTGCTCGCCCTGGTGGCGCTCGCGGTCCCGCTCTCGAGCTTGGGGCCGGCCCCGAACGCGTCGCACTATCTGCCCCAGCCGGGGGACGCGTTCTCGTACGCCGAGACGATCGTCCTCGACGGTGGGCAGGGCAACTACTCGGGCTACACGGAACACACGTTCGTGAACGGGTCGATCTCGGTCGCGGCGGCGTCGCTCAACGGGAGCGTCGCGACGCGCTATGCGAGCACCGGATTCTGGTTCAACAACCAGGGGCAGTCGCAGCCGTCGTCGGAGAGCGGCTACTTCGGCTTCTCCGAGAACTCGTTCCTCTACCTCAACGGCACCGACAACCAGACCGGCTACGTGCATCCGTACGTCTGGTTCTACATCGACAACACCGACGTCGTCGGCGCCGACTTCTACCTTCTCAACACCCCGATGACCGTGATCGCGGTGGCGGCGCCGTACCCGATGGCGAGCAGCCCGACCGGATACGTCGCGACGATCGAGGCCGAGGGGAACGGCTCGTATCAGCGGAACGACGTCTACGGCGTCTTCACGGCGACGTACACCTGGATCGCCTACTTCGACCCGTCCACCGGCTACATCGTGGGGTACGTCTACACCGAGCACGACTCCGACAGCGCGGGCGACGCGTTCACCTGGACCGACTCGCTCTCCGATACCCACACCACCTTCCCGCTGACCGCGGCGAACGCCCCGCCGTCCCCGGCCCCCGCCGCGTCGAGCCCGTTCAGCGAGACCGTGGTGATCGTGATCGTGGTGATCGTCGTGGTGCTGGTCGCCGCGATCGTGCTGGCCCTGCGCGCCCGATCGCGGCGCGGCGCCGGCATGGCGGCGGCGACCGTCCCGCGGCACAGCGGACCGAGCGCGCCGATCGTTCCCCCGACCTACGGCGCGCCGCCCGCCGTGAATCTGGTCCCGGGCGGGCAGCCCGCGATCCAACAGATCGTGATCAAGGAGACCGTCAAGGTCCCATGTGCGTACTGTGGGACGCTCATGGACTCGACGGCCACGGTCTGCCCCAAGTGCGGGGCGCCGAGGACCTAGGGCGCCCGGGGCGCGCCTTCGTTCCACCGCGCGAGCCGCATCCGGCCGCTCCGTCGCATCCCCGCCCGCTCCGCGATCCGTTGGGAAGCGACGTTGCTCTCGGCGACCTCCGAGATCGCGCGGCGGACGCCCGCCCGCTCCAGCCAGCGAAGTCGGGCCTCGAGGAGATCGGCACCGATCCCTAAGCGCCGATACGCGGGGTGCACGACTAGCGAGTGTAGCCGGCCGACCTCTCCGGCGATCCCCGTCCAGCCCGCCGCGACCGGACGGCCGCCGACGTCGACCAGGAACACGCGGTCCCCGCTGGACCACAGCGACCGGGCCCAGGGGAGCTCACTCGCCGGCGGGCCGCCGCCGGACAGCGCCGCGACGTCCGGAAGATCGGACTCCCGGCCGGCGCGGACCGGGTGACGGAGCCCCCGTGCTCGGGGGCGGCCGGAGAGCTCGAGAGCCCAGACGTCGTACTCCTCGACGGGCACGCCCTCGGGGAGCTCGGCGTAGAGCTCGGCGGCCCCGCAGGTCGCCGCGAGCGCCGCGAGATCGGCGGCGGAGCGGGCGAACACCGAACCGAGGCGCTCGTTCGGAACGAACAGCAGCAGGCCGCGCACGTTGGCGCCGCGCACGAGGAGCCGGGCGTACCCGCCCACCCCGAGGACCTGGCGGGCGAACGCGGGGAGGAACGGATCGAAGACGGCGGAGAGCCCGTGGCGCGAGAGGCTCGGGATTTCGTCCGGCGCCACGACGGGGCGCAGCGTCGCCCCGGCCGGAGCGACCTCAGCAGCGACGTCCGGCATGACTCGGCGGGCCCGCACGAGCGACCGCCCCGGACCGCTTAACGGGGTCGAGCGGGCGAGGGAGAAAGGGTATGCCGAGTGCCCCGCTCGGACCTCCGAGGGAGCCGGGTGGGGCGCGCGGCGGTTCGGGCCCCGGAGGCGATCGGCCGACCGGGGCGGGGCCCATGAGCGGAACCCCGGCCCCGCCGGTCTCGGGCCGCATCGACGGCCACGGGCACTACCACGTGCGGGCCGAGGTGTCGTACGTGACCGTCGGCGTGTACGCGTTCATGATACTGCTGCTCTTCCTGGTGCTCGAGTACGGGGCCGCACTCTCCTACCCGTGGGGGATCGAGGCGGTGATCCTGATCACGGCATTCTTCCTCGCCCGCTACCTCTCGACCCACTACGTCATCGACGACACGTACCTCCGGGCATCGCGGATCGCCGGGGGGAGCCGCATCCGCCTCGAGGACGTACGGAAGATCGAGTTCGTGCGGCTCCGGGACCTCTCACCGACCGGGATCTTCGGATCGTGGGGATGGCGGGGTCGGATGTGGAGCCCGCGGATCGGGGCATTCGATGCCGTGTACGCCGATCCGAACGGGGTACTCGTCACGGGCGGCGCGGCGCCGCTCTTCGTCTCCCCGCGGGACCCCGAGGACTTCGCGCGGGAGCTGTCGCGACGGGTGCGGTCGTATACGGGCCCGCTCGCGGTCGACGCGGGCAATCCCGCCGGGTGACCGGTTCCGGGAGAACGTCCTTCAGTACGTGGGCAGGCTCGGGTCGATCCGCTCCGCCCAGGCCGTGATCCCGCCCGTGAGGTTCCGCACGTTCGTGAAGCCGAGCTCGAGGAGGAGCTGGGTCGCCTGCGCGCTCCGGCCCCCGGTCCGGCAGTACACCACCACCCGCCCGGCGCGCGTCAGCTCGGAGAGCCGATCGGGCAGCTCGCCCCGGGGGATGAGGACGGCGTTCGGGAGGTGGACAATGTCCCACTCGTTCGGCTCCCGCACGTCGAGGAGCATCGGCGGGTCCGCCCCCTTGAGCTCGGCGCTGAGCTCCTCCGGCGAGATCTCGGGGAGCCCGGACGGGGCGCCGGTCGCGTCGGCCCCCGGCACCCCGCAGAACGCCGGATAGTCGATCAGCCCCTTCTGCGTCGCGGTCGGGGAGCAGAGGACGCAGGTCGGGTCCTTCCGGAGCCGAAGCTCGCGGAAGCGCATCGCGAGCGCGTCGTAGAGCAGCAGCCGGCCGATCAGCGGCTCGCCGATCCCGAGGAGGAGCTTGATCGTCTCGGTCGCCTGCACGAGCCCGATCAGCCCGGGCAGGACACCGAGCACGCCTCCCTCGGCGCAGGACGGGACCAGCCCGGCGGGCGGCGGCTCGGGATAGAGGCACCGGTAGCACGGTCCCTTGCGCGCGTCGAAGACGCTGGCCTGCCCCTCGAACCGGTAGATCGACCCGTAGACGTTCGGTTTGCCGAGGAGGACGCAGGCGTCGTTGACGAGGTAGCGGGTCGGGAAGTTGTCGGTCCCGTCGACGATCACGTCGTACGGGCGGAGGACCTCGAGCGCGTTCTCGGAGGAGAGATGGGTCCCGATCGGGACGACCTTGGTGCCCGGGTTCAGCCCCTCGAGCCGGTCCCGCGCCGCTTCGATCTTCGGGCGCCCGAGGTCGTTCGTGGAGTAGAGCACCTGGCGCTGGAGGTTCGAGAGGTCGACCTCGTCGAAATCGACGAGTCCGATCTCGCCGATGCCCGCCGCCGCGAGGTAGAGCGCGGTCGGGGAGCCGAGGCCGCCCGCGCCGACGAGGAGCACCTTAGCGCGTCGCAGCGCCTTCTGGCCCTCGACCCCGACCTCCGGCAGGAGGAGATGTCGGCTGTACCGCCGCAGCTCGTCGCGTCTGAACGTCTCGCGGGGCGAGGCGCTCGGGAGCACGTGGAAGGGGCTCGCGGACCGTTCCGCAGACGGGGGCGCGCCGCCGGCGATCGCGGGGACGATCGACACCACGTCCCGGTCCTTCACCGGGGTCGCGGCCCGGTCGAGCTCGCGGATGTCCGCGTCGTTCAGGTACACGTGGACGAAGTTCCGGAGATCGCCGGCGGGCGTCAGCAGGTGCGCGCGGACGGCGGGGTAGGCGGTCGCGAGCGCGGCGACCGCCGCTCCGACCGTGGCGCCGTCCACGCCGACCTCGCCCCGCCCCTCGGTGAAGGGGCGGAGGGGCGCGGGCACCTGAACGGTCACGCGCGCCATCGTCCCTACCGTCTCGCCGCCGCACTTACGGTTTCGGTGTCCGTCGTGCCGCGGGCGGACTCCTCGAGCGGGACCGCGCGGAACCGCCGGGACTCCGGGTCGAGCTCGAAGGCGCCGACCCTCGCCACGCCGCTCGCGCTCATCGAGACGATCAGGTAGGCATACCACGGCCACGCGTGGTCCTCGTCGACCTGGGAGGGGAGGGCCGGGTGGTCCGGGTGCGAATGATAGAAACCCCCGACGACGAGACTCGTTCCCTTCGTGCGCGCTTCCGCGTTCCGAAGCTCGTCCGGCCGGATCACGAATCGGCGTCGGGGCTCGCCGTCGGACCGGTTGGCCGCCGGCTGAACGCCCAGCACGATCCTCGGATCGCCCCCCGCGGTCCGATCCGCCCGGGCGAGGAGGAATCCGCAGCACTCGTTCGGGTAGTCCGCGCGCGCGTGGGCCTGCATCGACCCGAGCACTCCGGGCGCAAGGTGGACGGCCTTCAACGCGATCCTCGGATCGGGCGGGGGGAGCGGGGACGCCATCGGGGCGTGGCTCCGACGCGAGACGGCGCCGGGAACCCCCGAGTCCCGGCCGGAGACTCGGGTCGGGCCCGGTACGAAAACCGCGGAGGACGACGACCGCGTCCGGGAACGTCGCCGGCGAAACCGCGCGAAACGATCGAAGTCGAACGCCGCCGGGTCAGCGGAGCTGGATCAGATGCGTGCATCGCATCCCCCCGCGCCCGATCGAGTCCTCGAGATCGACCCCGACCTCGCCCAGCAGCGCCTCGGTCAGGTTCTTGTCGAAGACGTCGCAGAGGAGGTAGGGATGGGTGAGCGCGCTGTGCCGGAAGATGCAGTTCGTCCGAACGATGCGCAGGTGGCCGTCCGAGGTGTGTTCCACGGAGCAACGGAAGCCGAGCTGGTTCAACGCGTCCACCAGATTCGCCGCGCGCTCGTCGGTCGAGCCGCCCCGGGGGATCTCCCGCGCGATCCGGGCCGCCATCCGGCGGGCGGACTCGGCGAACAGGGCGCTCACGTAGCCTTCGCCCTCGCGGGCGAGAAGCTCGTCGACGACCGTGTCCAGGATCAGGTCGTACTTCTTCGGGAAGAGGTCCTGGGCCTGGCTCGTGAGCAGGTAGCGCTTCCGAGGCCGTCCCACGCCCTCGCGGCGGAACGACGGCGTCACGAGGCCGCGCTCTTCCATGCGGTCGAGATGGCCGCGCGCCGCGCTCTCCTGGATCCCGAGCTTCTTCGCGAGGTCGCGCGCGGTCTGCGGGGCCGTGGCGAGCTCCTCGAGGATGCGTCCGCGCGTCCCCTCAAGGGCCGCCCCGTCCGCTGCGGTCATGGAGCCGATGCGCCCACCTTACCGTGCCCCCGGTCGATCCCGGGATTTACGCACCGGGCCATGCTTAAATAACGGTGTCGGGTGGTACGGCACCGAAGCATGACGGCCCCGTCCTCGCCAGCGCACACGCTGGTCGTAGAAAACCTTCACGCCGAGGTCGCCGGGAAGGAGATCCTGAAGGGCGTCAACCTCACGCTCCGGTCCGGCGAGCTCACCGCGCTCATGGGACCGAACGGATCCGGCAAGAGCACGCTGGCGTACGCGCTCATGGGTCACCCGAAGTACAAGGTCACGGCGGGGTCGGCTCGGCTCGACGGGCAGGACCTTCTCAAGATGCCGGTCGACCAGCGCTCCCGGGCCGGGCTGTTCCTCGGGTTCCAGTACCCCCAGGAGGTCTCGGGGCTCTCGCTCTCGAAGTTCCTCTGGACGACGTACTCGATGCGCCAGCCCGACGCCACGAAGATGATGGCCGAGTACGACCGGGACCTGACGACGCATCTCGGATACCTCGGGATGGACACCTCCCTGCTGAAGCGCTCGCTGAACGAGGGGTTCTCCGGCGGGGAGAAGAAGCGAGTCGAGGTCCTCCAGATGGCGACGCTCAGCCCGCGCTTCGCGATCCTCGACGAACCGGACTCCGGCCTCGACATCGATGCCGTCCGCGCGGTCGGGGAGACCGTCGCGAAGCTGCGGCGGCCGGACGCGGGCATCCTCGTGATCACGCACTATCAGCGGATCCTCCAGTTCCTCAAGCCCGACTCCGTCCACGTGATGGTCGACGGAGTGATCGCCCTCTCGGGCGGTCGCGAGCTCGCTCAGGAGCTCGAGGCGAAGGGATACGACTGGGTGAAGGTCGGCCTGCAGGGCGCGACCTAACCCTTCCCTCGCGCCGGCCCGGTACGTCGATGGACGTCGAACGGATCCGGTCGGACTTCCCGATCCTCGGCCGGACGTTCCACGGCCAGCCGTTCGCCTACCTCGATTCCGCCGCGACGTCCCAGAAGCCCCGGGTCGTCATCGAGGCGGAGGCGCGCTACTACGCCGAGACGAACGCGAACGTGCATCGGGGCCTCTACGCCCTGAGCATCGAGGCGACCGACGCCTACGAGGCCGCCCGGGCCCGCGTGGCGCGGTTCGTCGGCGCGTCGGACCCGGACGAGATCGTCTTCGTCCGCGGCACCACCGAGGCGATCAACCTGGTCGCGACCAGCCTCGGGGAGTCGATCCTCCGGCGCGGCGATCGGGTGGTGACGACCGTTATGGAGCACCACTCGAACATCGTTCCCTGGCAGCTGCTCCGCGAGCGCAAGGGGATCGACCTCAAGTTCGTCGACCTGGACGACCAGGGCCGGCTCCGGATGGACGACATGGAGCGGGCGATCGGCCCCTCCACGAAGGTCGTCACCGTCACGCACGCCTCGAACGTCCTCGGCACCGTGAACCCGGTCCGGGCGATCGCCGACCGGGCCCACGCCGCCGGCGCGCTCGTCGTCGTCGACGCCGCGCAGTCCGCCCCGCACCGGCCGATCCGGGTCCAGGAGCTCGGGGCCGACCTCCTCGCCTTCTCGGGTCACAAGATGCTGGGCCCGATGGGGATCGGGGTCCTCTGGGGCCGCAAGGAGGTCCTTGAGAAGATGCCGCCCGCGGCCGGCGGCGGGGAGATGATCCGCGAGGTGCATCAGGACCGCGTCAGCTTCCGGGAACCTCCGGCCCGATTCGAAGCCGGCACACCGAACGTGGCCGGGGCGATCACCCTCGGGGTGGCGCTCGACTACCTCGAGGCGATCGGCTGGGACGAGATCGAGTCCCACGAGAGGCGGCTGTGGGAACGGGCGGTCCGGGAGGCCTCGTCCCGGTTCGGGGAGCGCCTTCGCTGGTACGGGCCGACGGATCCCCGCGAGCGGCAGGGGCTGTTCTCGTTCTCGATCTCGGGCGTCCACCCCCACGACGTCTCCGAGCTCCTCGACGCCGACGGGATCGCGGTGCGCGCGGGGCACCACTGCTGCGAGCCGCTCATGGACCGGCTCGGCGTGCCGGCTCTCACGCGGGCGAGCCCGTACCTCTACAACACCGAGGCGGAGATCGACCGGATGTTCGATGCGCTGGAGCGCGTCTCTCGGCTGTTTCACTGAGCCCCCGATCGGCCGCGACCGGCCCTTGCCGCCCTGTAGTCCGAGGCCCGACAGCCATCCCTGCCGGACCCGCCGGCACGATAGGACGCCGTTTGTCGCCGCCTCGGCGACCTCTCATTTAAATACACTCACGTGATGGAATTGCCGGAGGGTTCATGGCGCAGACGGCCCAGGACATCACGCCGCTCGATTACACTCGCTACGACTTCAAGAATCCCGAGACCTACCGCCTCCGGGTCGCGCGGGGGCTCTCGCGAGAGATCGTCGAACAGATCTCGGATTTCAAGAAGGAGCCGGAGTGGATGCGCGAGTACCGGCTTCGCGCCTACCAGCACTTCGTCGAGCGGCCGATGCCGGACTGGGGTCCGGATCTCAGCGAGATCGATTTCGACGCGTACACGTACTACGCGAACCCCATGCTCGAGGGCGAGACCAAGCGGAACTGGGACGACCTCCCGGCCGACATCAAGAACACCTTCGAGAAGCTCGGCATCCCCAAGGCCGAGCGCGAGTACTTCGGCGGCGTCGGCGCGCAGTACGACAGCGGCACGATGTACCACAAGCTGCGCGAGGACCTCGCGGCGCAGGGGATCATCTTCTGCGACACCGACACGGCCGTGAAGGAGCACCCGGAGATCGTCCGGAAGTACTTCGGCAAGGTCGTCCCGTACAACGACAACAAGTTCGCCGCGCTCAACAGCGCGGTCTGGTCGGGGGGAAGCTTCGTCTACATCCCGCCCGGCGTCGACTGCAAGATCCCGCTCCAGGCGTACTTCCGTATCAACGCGAAGAACGTCGGCCAGTTCGAGCGCACGCTCATCATCGGCGACAAGGGCTCGAAGGTCCACTACCTCGAGGGCTGCCTTCCGTTGGGCGAGGAGGTCCTGACCGGCGACGAGCTCGCTCCGATCGAGACGATCGAGACCGGCGCGACCGTGCTGAACAGCGACGGGGTCGAGACGACGGTCGAAAAGACCATGGTGCGGCCGTTCGAGGGCGAACTGATCGGGATCACCCCGGTCTCGGTCGGCAACGCCTTCCAGCTCACCCCCGAGCATCCCGTCCTCTGCGTGCCGCGGAAGAAGGTCGTGTCGTACCTTCGAACCGATCGGACCGTGTCGGACGTGGACCCGGACCGGCTCCTCGCCGCACGGCCGGAGTTCGTCCCCGCCGGCGAGCTCGAGGCGGGCGATTTCCTGCACTACCCGATCAACCGTACCGAGATCGACGATCCCGAGCTCACCCCCGCCGCGGTCCGACTCCTCGGATACTACCTCGCGGAGGGTTCGGCCCAGAAGGTCAACGGCTGCGACGCGGTCGTGTTCACGTTCAACATCGCGGAGACCGAGTACGTCGACCAAGTCAAGGCGGACATCCGTGAGCTGACCGGCAAGGACGCCTGGTCCTACCCGGAACCCGAGAAGCACGCCGTAACCGTGGGCGTCTACTCCAGCGACCTCCACCGGTTCTGCGTGACCCACGCCGCGAAGCACGCCGAGGGGAAGCGCCTCAGCAAGGCCGTGATGGACCTGCCCCCCTCCAAGCAGCGGATCCTGTTGGACGCCTACTACAACGGCGACGGCCACGTCTACGAGCGCGGCGGCACCGTCCACCGCGTGGAGACGGTCTCCCGCCAGGTCGCCTTCCAGGTCCAGGAGCTGCAGGCGCGCCAGGGAGTCTACGCGACCATCAACATCCGCGAGCCGCACGACGAGACGATGAAGGACGGCCGCTCGATCCACCACCGTCGCCGGTACGTCGTCTACCATCAGGTGGGAAAGTCGGCGGAGCCGGTGAAGCGGATGGGCGACGCCTTCTACGTCCCGATCCGGGCCATCGAGCGGACCCCGTACCAGGGCCAGGTCTACAACTTCCACGTGGCCGGCGCGAACAACACCTACCTCGTGAAGGGGTTCTCGGTCCACAACTGCACCGCGCCGATCTACTCGACCGACTCGCTCCACGCGGCCGTGGTCGAGGTGGTCGCCGAGCCGTACGCGAAGCTGCGGTACACGACGATCCAGAACTGGTCGAAGAACGTCTACAACCTCGTGACGAAGCGCGCGGTCGCCTACGAGAACGCGCTCGTCGAGTGGGTCGACGGCAACATGGGCTCCAAGATCACGATGAAGTACCCGTCGGTCTACCTCAAGGGCCGCGGGGCCCGCGCCGACATCCTGTCGGTCGCGTTCGCGAGCGAGGGCCAGATCATCGACTCGGGCGCGAAGGCCGTCCACTCGGCGCCGGATACCTCGAGCAAGATCATCGCGAAGTCGATCGCGATCCGCGGCGGCCAGACGAGCTACCGCGGCCTCCTCCACGTGGCCCCGGGCGCGACCGGCGTCAAGGCCGCCGTCCGCTGCGACGCGCTCCTTCCCGACGAGCTCGGGCGCTCGGACACGTATCCGTACAACGAGATCCACGAGGAGGATGCGACGATCACCCACGAGGCGGTCGTCGGCAAGATCGGCGAGGAGCAGATCTTCTACCTCATGAGCCGCGGGCTCAACGAGTCCGACGCGATCCATCTGATCCTCATGGGCTTCCTCGCCGAGTTCGCGAAGGAGCTCCCGGTCGACTACGCCCTCGAGCTGAACCGGCTGATCCAGCTCGAGATGACCGGCGCGGTCGGGTAGACCGCCGCGCCCCGGACGCCGAGATCACGCCTTCTTTCGGACGATCGTCTTTCGCGTCGTGGTACGCGACCGGCGGGAGGCCGCCGCGTCACCCGGGGCCACGGGTCGGGGTCGCGGGACCCTCGGGACATCGGTGTGCGACTTCACGAGGTCGATCACCGCGATCATGCTCGCATAACCGAGGTTCACCTGGGCGGCGAGGCGAGCTCGGTCCCCTTCGGCCACCGGGTCCATCCGCACGAGCGCGGCCTCGAGGAGGTCCCGCGCCGCCGCGAGGCCCGCCGGCTCGACGACCTTGCCCGGAGGCGCGTCGATGAGTCCGCGCATCTCGCCCAGGCTCTCGGCGAACTCGCGGACGAGGTCCGCGAGCACGCGTTCGGAGTACTCTTCCGGCTCCAGGATGAGCGGCATGCGCTTCCCGAGGCCGATCCCCTACCTGAGCTTCGCGTCGAACCGCCACTCGGGCGCGAGCTCGGTGCCCGAGACCTCGAGCGCGGGGAGCGACGGGAACGCGTCCGACGTCCAGGCGATCTCGCGCCCGTCCCAGCGGGCCGCGAGCGCCGGATAGAGGATGTCGCGGAGCCCCGAGATCGGGGCGCGCTCAAGGACATAGGAGAGGAATCCCTCGCCGATCGCGCGGACCGCCTCGGACGTGCTCAGGCCCCGCGACTCGAGGTAGAACACCTTCTCAGGGTCGACGGGCGCGACCGAGGTCGAGTGGGTCGCCTTCACGTCCCGGCAGAGGATCTCCAGGATCGGGATCGTGTCGGAGCGGGCGCCCTTCGACAGGAGCATCGCGTGCTCGGAGATGAAGCTCACCGTTTTCCGCGCCTCGTGTTCGATCCGGACCAGTCCGCGGCTCATGCCGCGGGACTCGTCGCGGAACACGCCGCGCGTGATCGACTGGCCGTGCGTGTCGGTCGCCACGTGGGTGAGATCCACCGAGCTGTCGAACGACTGGTGCTGGGCGCCGAAGAAGGTCTGGAGGTCGTCGACGACCGCGCCGGTGCCGGTGAGATCGGTCTTGTTCCGGCTGCGCGTGCGGAATCCCCCGAGGCCGTTCCAGATCCACGCGAGGCGGCTGCCGGGCCCGGTCGTCGCCGTCCGACGGTAGAGCGACACGGTCCGAAGGTCCGGCGCGTGGACGGTCATCACCACCGCTTTCGCTCGCTCGCCGAGATCGAGGTCCGTGGCCGACGCGTAGAGCCGCTGCCCGTTCGGGGCGCCGGGGACCGAGAACACCTCCTCCGTCACGAGCACCTGGGTGTCCGCGCCGCCGCGGATCGAGCGACGGACCGAGAGCGCCTGATGCGGGACCGAGAGGATCGCGAGGTCCTGGACGCGCACCGGCGCGCGCTGCCCGTCGGGAAGGTCGAGGGAGTAGCCCCGGTTGAGGACCGCCGTCGCGAGCGCGGTGAGCCGGTCCGTCGACGCCTCGCCCCCCCTCAGGAAACGGTGGAGCGTGTCCGCGTCGCTCTGCCAGACGTCGTCGAGGGGGCTCGCCCGAACGCCCGCGTCGGCGAGCTCGGCCGGAACGTGGATGCGGGTCCCGGAGGCATCGTGCACTACCTGGATCGCGCCGGGCAGGGGGGCCGGCACGGGCACCGGGGCTCCTCGGGCCAGCGGATCGAGCCCGGACAGGTCAACGTTCGAGAAGTAGCCGTACCCGCGGTACAGTGGATTGGGCTCGAGCGGCAGCGTCAGGAACCGTTCGAACGCCTCCTCCCGCAGGGCTCCGAAACCGGCGGGATCGCGGAGGTCGCGCGACGTCTCGCGGACGCGTTCGAGCGAGAGCCACGCGTCGTACTTCGGCGCTGCCGAGGCCATCGGATTTACACACGGTAATGTGGTTATAACGTGTGGCCCGTCCCGGGGTCCGCGAGGAGCGGTCCGTCTCCCACGGGAGGTCGAACGGAGATCGCTTCGGTCGCCGGCGCGGGCGGGTTTCGCCGACGCCATCGCGCCCCGCTCCGATTTATACCGTGCGCCACCTCGCTTCCGTCGAGGGAGCAATGGCCTACGACATGTACCAGCAGGCCGGGCCTCGAGAGGCCGTCGCCCGGAATCGACCATCTACCGCGCCTCCTCGATCGTAGCCCCCAGTCCCGCGGTGGCGGGTCCCCGAAGGCTCGCCCGAACGATGTCCTCGAACGGTCGGATCCCGGCGCGCATCTCGTCGAACCGGATCCCGAGGTAGCGGACCGTCGTCTCGGGTCTCGAGTGTCCGTACCATCGCTGAAGCGACAGCACGGCGGCCCAGCTGCGCCCGTTCGCGTCGAAGTACGCCCGTCCGAACCCGCGGCGGCAGTCGTGCGGCGAGAACCGCGCCCCCGCGCGCACGCTCGCGTTCCGCACGTCCTTCTGGATGGTCTCGAGCTTCGCCAAGACCACCTTGGTCTCGGGCTCCTTCCCGAGAACGAACGGCTCGACGTACTCGCGCGCGAGCGAGGTCAACGGGATCCGTCGCCACTTTCCCCCCGAACGCCCCTTGCCCAAGACGAGCAACGACGGCTCGGGACCCTCCAACACGACGTTCCGCACCCGGAGACGGTCGACCTCCACGCCGCGTAGCCCGCAGAGGAAGCAGAGTGCGAGGACCGCGCTCTCGCGCGGCCTCGCCGACCGCATCGCCTCCGCGAACTGGTCGATCGTGACCCAGCGCACCGTCGTGGGATCGCCCTCCGGGAGCGCCCAGAGCGCGTCGTCCTCGGCGACCGGGTTTCCGGCCCACCGTAGGAACCGACGCGTCTCTTGGAGCAGCGCGGGACCGGCTGTCGGACTGTAGCGTCGGGCCGAGTACTCGCGGAGCTTCCGCACCTGGTCGGCCGTGACCTCCGTGGGAGTCAGCGGCAGCGCGTCGGCCCCGGCCATCGTGAAGATGGGCGGGACGGTCTTCGCGCGCGATCGCCCACGGTGCCCCTCGGCGACGAGGTGTTGGAGCAGCTTCTCGGTCTTGCGCTTCCATCCTTCCCCGGCTCCCGTTCTCGATCGGACGTACCTCGGCGTGAACCACTCGCACCACCGACGTACACCTTGCGGCATCCGTCGGTCCTCGTGGTGAAGGGGTTGGTCTACGAACTCAGCGCCGCGGGGCGGGGGCGGCAGGCCACCGCCGAACTTGTGAGCGGAACCCGAGTCGAGCTCGGCGTGTGAGCTCGAGAACGTGAGGGTGGGGGGTGCGGGCGCGGAGACGACGGGCGCTACGGTCGAGGTCCATCCCATCAAGGCGCGGAGGTCGGCGATGATCGCGAGCTTCTCGAGCAGGATCTCGCGGTCCTCCTCGGCGTCGAGGGCGCGGTTCTCCTTGGCGATGTCAGTGAGCGTCCGAGCACAGAGGGCTTCGAGTGCCCCGCTCTCCTCGAGCTCGTTCATCCCGGTGGATGGGGGGCGCCACCAGGATCGCCCCCCGCGGGCTTGCGACGGCCCGCTCGCAGCGGACCCCAAGCGTCGACCCAATATGAACTCCAGCCTCGAAGTTCCGGGCGCGTTAACTTCGTTAACGTCGCCAAGGAAGTCCGGACCGGAAGCTCGAGCCGGACGGCCCCCACCCCCCCTCCCGGGGTGTGCGCGAGGGTGCTCCCCGAGCGCTGAGCCGCACGCTGGACCGTGCTCGAGCGTCCGACAGCCGAGCGAGGGGTTATACGAGGGCTGAGCGTCCCCCGGTCGTGGCCCATCACCCACAGGGAGCGGACCGCTCGCGACGTTTGACGTCGCACGGAGCGGTCGGTGCGGGAAGATCCTGATCCCCTAACCTGCGGGTTTTGCGGTCGCCGGTTCAAGTCCAGCCAAGGTCGAGCCGGTCATCAACAGCTCGCGCATCAGGACCCGAGCTCGCCCGGGGTCGCCGCGGTGCGCTCGAGGATCGCGCTCCGCCGGGAGACGGCCCAGCGGACCGCTGCCGAGACGGAGTCGCTGACCGAGCGGCTGGCCCACCTTCCGGACGCACTCGCTCAGGCGTCGGAGATCCTGGACGTCGTCGACAACTTCGTGAGCTCGACGCAGCGGCTC
>DATJRX010000041.1:0-4111 GCA_035504395.1 Thermoplasmata archaeon
GGCGCGCTGGGCGTACGCGTTCCGAACCCTCGGTCACCAGGGGCACCTGCTGGCCGGGTCGAGCGATGCCCCGTACGACCCGGTCGACCCTTGGCGGGGGATCCGCGCCGCGGTGGAACGGGTGGACCCGGACGGGAAGTCGGCGAACCCGACGCCGGAGGAACGACTGACCCCGGAGGAGGCGATCCGGCTCTACACGGCGAACGCCGGGAGCGCCCTCGGGGAACCGGGGCTGGGCCGGCTCGAACCGGGGTCGCCGGCGGACCTCGTGATCCTCACCGCTCCCTCCTTAGCGCTCGCGGTCTCCGCCGGGGCGGCCGCAGTCCAGGAGACGTGGGTGGCGGGGGCGCGCGTCGCCCGGGGCGCGGGGTCGCCCCCCGCGGAAAGGGTGTAAGCCTCCCGCCGCTCCCGGGGGCGTGTCCGCACCCGCCGGCGTCCCTCCGATGAAGGAGTTCTCTCCCTCAATGCGCGTCGATGTGCTCATCTCCGACTGGCGGGCAGGACTCGACCCAGTCCTCTCGGAGGAGGAGCGGGAGCGCCGGCTCTACGGTCTCGCGTGGGACGCCTACCTCGAGGGGGACTACGGTTTCGGTCTCTGGTGCTGGCACGAGTGCGACCGACTCACCAACAACCTCGGGGGGAACGTGCGCGAGGTGACGCGCGTCCTGGGCCCCGGGCACTACTTCGGGTTCTCGCACCGCAAGGCCGTCGCCGCGGCGGTCCCGGTCGACCGGATCTATCGTCCCCGCAAGGGCGACATGAGCACCCCCCGAACGGACGCCTTTGTCCTTCCGCACTACCAGGTCCTCTGCGTCTATCTGGTCCGTGCCGCCTCCGGGGACCCGAAGGCGAAGGCCCAGCTCGAGATCGCCCTCCTCGAGCTCGAGGAGCGACGCCGGACCGACCCGTTCCTCCGGCACTTCGAGATCTTCCGAGACCTTCTCAATCGGACCTCGTCGAACTCCCCGCTCCCGCCGGCGGCGCCGCCCGCCTCCGCGTCCGAGCCCCCGAAGCCCGCCCGTCGTCCCCGGGCGAAACGTCCCGTTCCCTGAGACGGCTCCGCCCCACCCAACCTTCGTATAGGCCCCCCTCTTCGGCCGGCGGAGGTTCGGCGAGCGTGCGCGCGGTGGTGGTGGGCGGCGGAGGTCTCACCGGCCGGTGTGCCGTGCGCGACCTCGCCGGCGGCGGTACGTTCGACTCGGTCGTCGCGGCCGACCTCGACCTCGGCCTCGCCGAGGCCGCGGCCCAAGCCGCGGGACCCCGGGCGTCCGCGAGCGCGCTCGACGTGCGGGACCGGCCGGCCCTCGTGCGCCTGCTGACCGGCGCGGACGCGGTCGTGAACGCGGTGCAGTACGGGTTCAACCTCGAGGTGATGGAGGCGGCGCTCGACGCTCGGGTGCCGTACCTCGACTTCGGCGGGCTCTTCCACATGACCCGGCGCCAGCTCGCTCTCGACCCCCGATTCCGAGCCGCCGGGGTCCTCGCGATCCCCGGCCTCGGTCAGGTCCCCGGGATCTCGAACGTCCTCGCGATGGAGGCGGCCCGAGACCTCGACCGCGTCGAGTCGATCGTGATCCGGGACGGTTGGCGGGACCTGACGGTGGGCGGGCCCGAGATCCTGTTCACCTGGTCCCCGTCGACGTTCCTGGACGAGATGGTCCTCCCGGCGGTGGTCTTTGAGGGCGGCGCGTACCGCGAGTATCCGCCGATGACCGGCGCCGAGGAGTTCGAGTTCGCCCCGCCGGTGGGAAAGACGCGCGTCTACCGCACGCTCCACTCGGAGCCCGCCACGCTCCCCGAGAGCCTGAAGGAGAAGGGGCTCCGCCACTGTGAGTGGAAGGAGGGCGGCCCCGGCATCGAGCTCCTGCGTACGATGGCCTTGCTCGGCCTCGGCTCCGACCGCCCGCTCGAGGTGCGGGGGCAAACGGTGAGCCCGAAGGAGTTCACCCTCGCCCTCCTGAAGCGCGAGAAGCTCCTCGGCGTGCCCGAGGGGATCGACGCGGTCGACTGGGAGGTCTGCGATATCGAGCTGCGCGGTAGCCAGGGGGGACGACCGGTCGTGCGGCACGCGATCGCCCGGTTCCCGGCGCGCCGCGACTGGCACGTCGTCGCGACCGAGTATGCGGTCGGCGTCGCGGGGGCGATCGGGGCCGAGCTGATCGCGACCGGTCAGATCAACGCGGTCGGGGTCGTGCCGCCCGAGCGCTGTGTCCCCGCCGGGCCGTTCCGCGCCGCCCTTCGTCGGCGCGGGATCGAGACGGTCATCGTCCCCCCCGAAAACCCCCTGCCCCCACCCCGGAAGGAGTGAAGGCGAAGCCGAAACGGCGGGATTTTCGCGGTTTCGGTTGTTTCGATGGCAATTACTAGGTATTTTTGCAGGCTAAGGTAGGTTAAACATTACATAGCATCCGGTTCATTCTTTGCTATATGAACCGTATAACGCGTTCTCGCCCCGAGCCAATTATATATACGCCACTCGGGGTCCGAAACCCGCCCGCGATGCGTGCTCTATGGCGGAACCGCAACCCGCCCCCATCCCCAATCCCCCAGCGAGGGGAGGTGACGTTCTTCCGCGGGAACTGCGGACGGAACGTCTCCCAGCGGGTCCGCTGAAGGCCGCGGACGCCGAGGCCCAGCCGCCCCCGACCCCCCCGGTCGAAGAGACGAAGAAGAGCGCGACGCCCGAGGTCGCGACCGAGCCCAAGGAGCCCAAGGAAGCGAAGGAGAGCCCGCCCGCGCCGACCCCGGCGCCCGCGCCCGAACCCGAGGCGCTGCCGATCCCGATCGCCCGCCTCGTCCCGAAGCTGAAGAAGAGCGCGAAGCTCTTCGAGGAGGGAAAGAAGTACATCCCGAACGCGTCGAGCTCCCTCATCCGGGTCGCGTCGTACGACCCATGCCCCCCGTTCATCTCGGCGGGCAAGGGTTCCCGGATCTGGGACGAGGACGGGAACGAGTACCTCGACTTCAACCTCGGCTACGGCTGCCTCATCAACGGCCACGCCCCCAAGGAGCAGGTCAAGGCGATCCAGGACCGCGCCGAGCTCGGGCTCCACTTCGCCGCGCCGACGGCGCTCGAGATCGAGCTCGCGAAGATGTTCCGCAAGATGGTGCCGAACGCCGAGCGCGTCGCGTTCTGCTCGAACGGGTCCGACGCGACCATGAACGCGATCCGGATCGCCCGCGCGGTCACGGGGAAGGACGCGATCTTGAAGTTCGAGGGCCACTACCACGGCCAGCACGACTACGCGTTGATCAGCGCGGAGGCGCCCCCGATCGTCGCCGGCCTCGACGAGTACCCGCGCCCCCTCCCGAATTCGGCCGGGATCCCGCCGGGGGTGACGGACTACGTCATGGTCGCCCAGTACAACTCGATCGTCTCCTTCGAGCGGATGGTCAAGCGCTACCGCGACCGGCTCGCGTGCGTCATCCTCGAGCCGATCATGGCGAACGCGGGGGTGATCCCGCCGGCACCGGACTACCTCAAGCGGCTCGTCGAGATCGCCCACGAGAACGACCTGCTCGTGATCTTCGACGAGGTGTTCACGGGGTTCCGGGTCGCGCCGGGCGGCGCGCAGCAGCTCTACGGGGTCGAGCCGGACATCTCTTGCTGGGCGAAGGCGCTCGGCGGCGGGGTCCCGATCTCCGCGGTATCGGGGAAGGCGGAGTACATGGACCTCATCGCCCCCGGGCGGATCAGCTTCGGCGGGACGTACTTCGCGAACAACATCTCCCTCGCCGGCGCCCTCGCGAACCTCAAAATGCTCCACCGCGGCGGCGACGACCTCTACGCCCGGTTCGCCCGGCTCACCGACAAGCTCGAGAAGGGGCTCGAAGAGGCCGGCCGCGACGCGAAGGTCTCCGTCGTCGTCCAGTCGGTCAACGGGATGCTCCAGTTCTTCTTCACCCGTCGCAAGAAGATTGCCAACTACCGCGAGTCGCTGCAGATCGACTGGAACCTCTACCTGCGGCACCACCAGCTGCTGCTCGACCGGGGGATCTACATCCACCCCGACAACTACGAGCGGCTGACGTTCTCGAGCGCCCACACCGAGAAGGACATCGAGAAGTTCGTCGGCATCGCCCACGAGACGTTCAAGGAGCTTAGGACGCT